>JBEGUT010000066.1:0-11501 GCA_041178745.1 Planctomycetota bacterium
AAGTCTTTCCTGCGCAGCTTTCACTTCGCTGAGTGGGCAGTTGTTTGCCGAAGATTTGACGATCGTCGATGCCTCCAAGGGTGGAGTTGATTTCGAGATCCAAGGTGAATACTTGGGAGTTGTAGAATCGGACGGTGGCAGAACCTGGGGTGCTCAGGTAATTGCCCTAGGCGATGGTAAGTTCCATAGCGTTGGTTTTTCTGGAGGTTTACCTGGTGATGGTTACGATGCATCGCAACCGTTACGAGAAGGTGATGCGAAGCTAGAAGGCAATGTCGCAAAGATTTCTGGTGACGAATTTCAAGTCGTGATCGACGGGAAAACGCTTCAGATCAAGGATCTCGATGGAAATCCCGTAGCGACCTTGAAAAAGGTACATCGCGAGAGTCCAACTCTGGGTGCCAAGCCGCCCGAGGGTGCGATCGTTTTGTTTGATGGTAAAGATGCTTCGCAGTGGGAGAACGGCAAGGTAAGTAGCGATGGGCTTTTGGGTGTTAACGTGGCGACCAAGAAGAAGTTTAATGACTTCACGCTGCACCTTGAGTTTCGTACGCCTTTTATGCCCAACAGCCGTGGGCAGGCGAGAGGCAACAGCGGTTTATATATTCAGAGCCGTTATGAATGTCAGATTCTCGATTCTTTCGGTTTGTCCGGTGAGAACAATGAGTGTGGTGGAATTTATCAAATTGCTAAGCCCAAGGTGAATATGTGCTATCCACCGTTGAGCTGGCAAACCTACGATGTTGATTTCACGGCAGCGCGTTATGATGCTTCGGGAAAGAAAACTGAAAATGCCAAAGCGACCATTCGTCATAATGGCGTTGTGATCCATCAAGATCTGGTTTTCCCTCGAGGAACTCCTGGTCGAGAAGGTGAAGCGAATTCACCGGCTGGAATCTACTTGCAGGACCATGGTAACCCAGTTGCCTTCCGTAATATCTGGATTGTTGAAAAAACGAAATGAACGATACGTTAAGTGACTCAGCCTCTCATCAAGAGGTTGCCGGTTCTGCAAAGAAGCGAGTAGTCGAAGTTGGTAGCGGCAAAGGACTGTTCCTTTGCCGCTATGCAACTCAAAACCCAGATACCGAATTGATTGGCCTGGAGCTAGCTCGAAAATATGCAGAGATGTCGCAGGCTAAGTTGACCAAGTTGGGTTGTGTCAATGCATGCTGCCTGGCCGTGGATGCATGTCGATGGATGGAAGAGCAGCCTAGCAATTCGTTTGACGAAGTGCATGTTTATTTTCCAGACCCATGGTGGAAGAAGCGACACAAGAAGCGACGAGTTCTCAATGAGAAGATGTTGGCTAATATTGAGAGAACGTTAAAGCCTGGAGGTGAATTACACTTCTGGACGGACGTTCTGGAATATTTCGAGTCGACTTTGGAGTTACTAGCAAGCACGACTAAATTGATCGGGCCTGAGTTTGTACCTGAGAGCGAAGCGCAGGACGACATGGATTATCGAACGCACTTTGAACGCAGGACGCGTTTGAATCAGTTACCCGTCTATCGCACACTCTTTCGCAAGTCGGTTTAATTATTGGTGTGTCAGAGTGTAGTAGGGCACTGGCTCGAAATGTTGACGAGCGACGATTTAGGGGCGATTCTCAAAGAGGGGCTATGAACTGCCGCTGGCTGATATCCGCAACAACGTAAGAGTCTAAGATTTGTCGGATCCGATCTTTATCACTATGTTGATTTTCGACTTCGATTCAGAAGTCTCAACGAATGGAATCAGTAATTTCAAAAGATAACGGGCAGCGATTGGGGCGAAGGGAATTCTTGTGCGTTGGATCGAATTGGCTTTTCGAAGCAATCGTCGCAATTAAAAGCAAAACGCGACAGTAGCTGAATAGACTCACCATGCGATTCAAGCTTCACCAGCAAGTCTGTTTGAATACGCGATTACAAGTTTGGCGAATATCTGCGGTCGGATTGAAAATGCAGGAACAGTTGATGCGGCCTTAACAGTTCGCGTGTTAAGCGGTGGCGGTTCGGTGGAATCGTAGTGGGTGGTCTTGGGATAAGCCGCCAACATCGGTTCCATTTTTTGCGAGGTCTGTTTGATAGATGGCTAGACTTGGTAGATGGCTAGACAGATGGATTGGGGCCGATCAGCAGAGATAGCTTTCCGCGTTTAGGCAGTCGCTCAAGTTCAATAACGACTCATCATCTTTGACCAGGTTTGGCCGTCGCTTGTTTCGCGGCAGCACACTCTTCCGGCGGAACTTCCATGGTCAGTTCTGACGCTATGATTTTTTGATAAGGTTCTGGACGACCGATATTTTTAGGGGGACTGAGAGTGTCGTTAACTTGTGCATTGCTATCGAGATCCTTTTTGGTCTTCTCATCGACTCAATTGAGAGGATTCACCTGTTTTGAGAGCATTTTCACTTTGGGATAACAGTTCCTAGGGTTCCGACAATAACAGGTAAAATGACGGAATGCTCTTCCGACAATAATTTTCTAGACACGGCGAGAAAACCCTGGAATAATTCAGGATAACGATTTGAGTAATCGTGTTTCGGAATTATTGTCGGAACGCAAACCGGAATATTAATAAGTTATGTCGCCGAACACGTTTGAGCATGCGTCAATGAAGATCGTCGAATACGAACGCTCACTACAATGGGTTGGTGACGTCCAATGTCCGAATTGCAACGGATTAACTCCGGCGTGGCGCTCCAGTGGAATGAGCAACTGCTTCCCGCACTTCTTCTGCGACACCTGCTCCAACGTCATTCACCGCGAGTCCGACCAATTGCTTGTCTGGAACAACAAATCGCAAGAGTTGCTCGACCAGATTGCGAAGACACTGCCAAGTTGCACTTGCGGTGGTCGGTTCGCTCCAAAATGCGGTCCGAAATGTCGTTATTGCAAATCAGAGATCCACATTGTTCGTGACGCAATCGACTATTTGCACAATCCGAACATGATTGTAGTTGACGGCGCGTGTGTCTTCAGCGACAAACGAGAACCATACCAAGTCCGAATCGTGAACTAACAGTCGAAACGCGACATAACAAAGCGGTGAACGGGAGCCGCCGATGACGCGGGTTTTGAGATCATAGTTTCTTGGCGGCGGCCCCGTTACCGCAGCCGTTCGACTCCAAAAGACTTTCACTAGGAAAGACCCGATGCGAATAGTTTGTTTAGTGGCTATGTGTTGCGTTTCCTGCTTGTCTAGTTCCGCTATCGCTTCCGAACCTGACCCGACAGTGATAATTAGGAAGGTCATCGACGCCGCTGGTGGCGAAGACAAACTGCTCCGCTTGTTCAGAACCCGCGAGACTGTTAACGTCAGCTCTGATCCGGAGAAGAAGGCACCAGAGCGGGTATCAGTCTACGAGCCCCCAAAGTATTGGTGGACAGGTAATAGCGAGCGCGTAAAGAACGAGACAATGCCGGATGAGCCAGCCACGTTTTTGGTTTGGGCGTGGACGCTTGGAATACTGACAGACCCTTCGTCCAAATTAGAGGTGATCCCGGATGTCGCTGAGTCAGACAAGCCTGCTATCGGGCTGAGAGTAAGCGGTACAGTGACCCCGCCGATGGATCTCTATTTCGACAAGGCCGAAAGTCGCTTAGTCCGCATTGATTGGCGAAGCGACATTCACCGATTTAGTGATTGGAAAGAACTCGACGGAGTGAAGTATCCTGCGAGATGCGCCGGATTTAAGAAGCCCACAGGGAAGCCATGGTATTTCAGTGAGATTATCGAACTTGAACGACTGAAGGATTTGCCCGAGGGCCTGAAACGCAGGTAGAGCCGAACAAAGCGTTGGACGCGGAGCCGCCGATCGCGTCGTTCGTGAAGTCAATGTCGATGGCCGCCGCCCGGTTAGCTCAGACGTTCGGCGAAGGAGGAAAGAAAACAAATGCGTGAGTGTTTATTCAGCCTGATGGCGATTTCTGTTGGTCTCAGTCTCTCAGGATGTGGCGGGTCACCACCATCGAGGAGCCCGACCGCGAGCGACGACCGCGACAAATCCGGCTTTATGGCCAACACATCCGAGCACAACGCGCAGGAAGTTGTCGAACAGCTCACCTCCACGCCTGAGGGTCGGGCGACGGCAGACCGCCTCGCGAGCAAGGACGACCGGCTCACCGCGTTTCAGAGGGCAAACGGGATTTCTGATTCGATTGCTGAAGCGGCGATCAAGGAATGGGTCATCGGGCACAGCGGCAACTTTGACTGGAACTTGGAAGAAGTGAAGGCGATTTGTCTTCGTAAGATGCGAGGATGAATCCGCAATGATCATCTTTCCGAGTCAGATAAGCGCAGGTAACAACTGTCGCCCCGGACGCCGTACCAATCGCTGGATCAGACGGTGGATGGCGTCCAGCGGTGTGGATGAGCGTATGGGCCGCCGCTGATCAGCTCGGCCGTTATCGATTCGACCTACGCATAGTAGCAATGCCAATCGGCGTTGCTTGAATATCTATGCTGGAGTAAAATGCATCTGGAGGCAAACATGTCACTTGAAACACTAATTGGCGGACTTACTCGCGATGAGCAGATTGTCGCCATGGAACTACTTTGGAAACGGCTAACGACCGAAGATCCCTCCGCTGCGCCGCCAGAATGGCATCGAAGTGTCGTTGCCGAACGCGTGGCTGCAATCGAGCGCGGAGAAGAAGCCCTTTCTGATTGGGCTGACGCCAAAAGGCGGCTTGCGGATCGACTCCGATGAGAGTCAAGATCTCCGCTGGTGCCGAACGCGACATCGCGGACGGCTGCGATTTTATGACGACATCGATCCAAACCTGGCGACTTACTTTTTTGACAGCATATCTGCAGACATTGATTCTTTGCTGCTCTATGCAGGAGTTCACGCCAAGGTCGATGGACGGCACTATACTTTCGCTTCGCGGTTCCCGTTTGTAATCTGGTATGGTATCAAAGACGATCTCGTGGTTGTCTACGCTGTGCTCGACGGCAGGCGCGATCCAGACCGCAATGCACAGACGCTTCGTCGACGTCGGTTCAAGAACGAATGATTCGATAACCAGCCGTTGCAGCCAATTGGCGGGTCAGGCGTTTCTGAAGTGGACACTTCTTCTCCCGCCGCTGGCTGAACGGCGTCGTTTGTCAAACCATCTTTTCTTAATGGACCTCATAATGTCCAAGAAGCTCTCATTTCACGATCTTTGTTGCCCGCGACAAGACCCAAATACTCGCCGTATCATGAATTTACGAAAGCATTACTGAGGTCGTCGAGCGTGTTAACGAATGGATTGAGTCAGAAGGTGTTGAGGTCTCTCAGGTCGAGACCCTTCTGCTGTCCGGGATTCTAGAGTCGTCGGGTAGCACATCCACTAATGAAGCGGTCTTCAATGTGGGACCTTTTTCTGCCTGGCATTAAGTCGTCAGGGTTTGGTACACATCAAGAAGATTGGTCTCACGATTCGCTCAAGCGGACAGTCCAATCGCTTCGCAATTGGAACTGCCTCAAAGCTAAGGCGTTCGTCCACTAGACCTGCTCACTGGATGTGTCGACAGAGGTGCACACCGTCGTTATGATTGGGGAATGGAGATAAGCGATGGAAATTGAAACCTTTATTGACATGTTGAACCCCGAACAGCAGCAGGCTGCTTTTGATCTACTATGGCAGCGTTTAGCTGCTGATTCACGAGCATTGAATTCCCCTGCTTGGCACGGGGATGTGCTTGCCTACCGCACCGCGAATCCAAGTGACAAACCCAATATGTCTATTGCGGAGGCTAAGATTGCAGTAAAGCGGATGATCGATGAACGTCGAAATTCGCAATGAAGCACACTTGGACATTGCCGAAGGCGTAGCCTTTTACGACCGGCAAGGCTACGGTGTCGGTGATTATTTTTACCAAACGATCTTTGAGGATATTGATTCGCTGAGAGAGACGGCTGGTATTCACGAAATACATTTTGGCTACCATCGCAAGATTGCGAGCCGCCATCCGTTTCTCATTTATTACCCAATAGTCACACCGGGCGTAGAGGTGGTCGCGGTCCTCGACGGTCGGTCGCGTCCCACGGATATCGAAGAGTTGCTCCAACGTCGCTAATGCCGAAGATCCAAGCGATGCACGCAAGTCGCCGGTCGGCCGAGAATTTGAATCATAGTTTTTGGGCGGCGACTGCGTGATCGCCGCCGTTATTTGGAAAAGATTCGCACAGCCTCGATTGTTGACAATTATGGACTCTCACGATCCTTACTCACTGCCGATTTGGGTGTCCTCGCCGCACTGTGAATCACGTGCTTTGATCTGGTTTCGCGCTGCCGGAATAACTGTGGGCACGATTCTCGGTTCTCTATACCTCTTCATTTTCGGGGTATCGATTTATGAATACGTTCACTCGATTCCACCACTATTAACCACAGATTACGTTCGGACGGCAATTGCGTCCGCTGCTTTTGCAACATTCTCATTTACGGCAACAATCTTCTATCTGAAACGATTGCCGATCGGACATTGGTTTCTGTGCCTGTCGCCAATGCTCTTGGTCGTCTTCGGTTTTCCGGGGCTTAATACCGTATGGAATTCTGTCGAACGTTTGCTTCGTTTTTAGCTCCTCGGCAATTCCACGTGTGTTAACATCATGAGAATTCGGATAGCCGAATAACCAAGCTATGCACGCCGAGCACTAGATCGGCTTTCTCGAAGAATCGACTCTCGCGAATACCGAAGAGTGTGAACGCATCTATGCCGAACTGTTTGGTGAATCCGATTCGGTCCTACACGAACTTTTACCTCTGATGCCACATATCGACGTTTATCGATTTCCCCCAAACGGTAAACGAGATGTTTTTACTTTTGTAACGGGTGGGATGAGCGACTTGCCGATGAATGCCCCCTCCGAGCTTGGTGCGGACTATCGCCGGGCCGAACTGGTTTTTTACTCGAAAGAGAATCGAGATGACTACCCGGAACTACTTCGGCGACTTGCGCATTTCGTGCACGACAATCGCACTTGGCTGCACTGGGGGCATACGATGCCAAACGGGCAACCACCGGAGCCGCTTTCCACACAGAAAGGCTTGATACTCTATTTTTCATGCCATCTATCGTCAAACCAGATTCTACGCTTGGTGACAGGCTCAAGATTGATGCGGAACCGGTACATCTGATTTGGTGCGTTCCAATCACAACTGCCAAATGCCAATTGAAACTCGACGATGGGACGGATGCGCTGTACGATTTGTTCGATGCAAATGACCATCCATTCGCATTTTCTGGCGATCGACAGAGCTACGTGTGATCCGAAGAAAGAGTCGCCAAAAAATCGCGGAATGCAGACGAAGCACTCGAGCGGTCGTTCCGACTTGTGTCGTTTAGCATACCAGTTCTCGGAAACGCTGGACGTTCCTAGAAAAAAGGAAAAGTTGTGAGCTCTATGATTGTGCTTTGTGTGACCGCTATGTTGATGCTGTTCGTAGCCCTCTTTTGCACCGCGTTGTGCTTCGCTTGGTCGATCCCGTCATGGCGACGTCGACTCGCTGGACCCGGAGTCGCGTCTCAAGTTTGGCTATCCAAGACAGGGGGGCTCACTGGCTGGTCTTCCCGTGTCGGTAGCGGCTTGGTGTCAATCGGCATTGCGGCCTGTGCAGCGATTGCATGGTATGGTTCCTACAGTGTGCTGTCCGCTTTGATAGCCGCCTCTCGGTAATTGATGTGACTTGTTTAAACTAATAAGTCTTTCTACCTGTGAGAACCGAGGCTTGAAGGTGACATTCGCACAATGACTAATCCATATCAGCCACCTACTCACGATGGGATGCTTCGCGTCGATTCGCGTGAGACCAACGATGCACGCGATAAAATTAGGAAGCGAGTAGCTCGGCCGGCAACGGCTCTCATCATCATGGCGTCGATTCAATCAACTTTCCTAGTGATTCAGTTAGTTCCGGTGGTGCTGTGGGAAGTTCGTTTCGGATTTGTATTCACTGATTCGGCCATTCTAGCCGCCATTTTTCAGTTCTTTGGGTTGATTGTCATCGCTATTGGAGCCGCGAAACTCGGTTTCCTTGAATCCTATCCCTTGGCTCGACTCGGTTCGATTCTAGCCTGTGTACCCGTCTTTACACCGTTTCTGATCGTCGGAATTCCATTCGGTATTTGGTCTCTTATATTGCTAGCCGATCCAGAGGTTCGAAATGCGTTTCCGGATAGGAAATCGGCAGCGAGCTGAAGCAACTTTCAATCGATCCGCTTCTAACGAGTAGTGAAGTTGTTGTGATCTGGGCGGTTCAAACTTCTAGCGTTGAATGATCTTAAATCGTCCTTCGACTCGGCGATTTCATCATCGCTCCAAAGGTACGGAAGAGTTTTATATTAAGTCGCAAGAAGTTTCTCACAGATTAGTCCGCCATCTTGAGAATACGTTCAACTGATCGTCGAGCGAATTGATACAACGTTCCAAGAGTTGGTTGTAGTGTGGTAAGCGTCCGCTGAGCTGGAGTTGTTTTTCCTGCTCAGCGAAACGCTGTTTGCACACTCAGCGAAACGCTGTCTGCACACTCAGCGAAACGCTGTCTGCACACTCAGCGAAACGCTGTCTGCACACTCAGCGAAACGCTGTCTGCACATCGAATAGAAGGTTGTGCTACTTTGCGGGTGCTGCGTGAGGTTTCGGTTTAGGTGCAAAGATGAGCACCGTAACTGCACCAGCGATAACGACCGCCAGGCTTGCGAGGAAGAAAAAGTTTCCTTGTTGTATTGTCCCTGAAGTGATCATCGTAGTGAGCGTGTTCACGACGGGTGCGAAACCGAAGATAAGTGGCATGACATAGATCGGTTTTCCACCGAAGTTAAATGCCAAGATGATGCCGAGTGCACCGAGTGCTCCGGCAGAGCCAGCAGCGATCGACCAAAGTGTGCCGCTGAAAGTCCATTTTCCTGGTTCTTGCCAAGCAGCGAGGATCATTAAAGGGAGTGCAACAGCGATGATAAAGTATGCTAGTCCGACGCAGCAGAATGGGCGTAAACGGCTTCCACCCATCTTCATTTGACCGATATGCAGGAAGGGGCCATATGAACCCCAACAAAGGGCTGCCATGATCAACGAGCCGATGACACGGAGATTGAGGGAACTCGCAGATGAATTAGCTGTTGCAGCAGCTGGTTTTGCTGCCTGGGGCGTTGCTGACGATTGATGATCGCTGGCAGCATCGCCTTCTTTCTTTTCGGTTGCTTTCTCTTCCGCGACTTTCTCTTCAGTTACTTTTTTCTCAGTCTTCTCGCTGCTAGAGGTCTCTCCGTTGGTGGCAGAGTCGCCAGACTTTTCTTCCGATTTCGCATCGGTCGTTGCAGTTGCATCCGTTGCGGTTGAAGTTGCTTCTTCTTTGGTCTCCGAGGAATCGGACTTAGCTCCCGAGGAATCGGAGGACTCAATATTCGTTGCAGGTTTGTCGGTGTTCGAGGTGCTGTGTGTGGCGGCGGCGTGGCTTGCGGCCGGTGTTGGTGTTGCCGGTTTGAAGACGAGAACTCCGACGGCACCGAGAGCAACGGCAGCCATTCCAGCTAAAAACCTGGGATTGATTTGATCAAAGGTTTTGGAAAGCCAAGAGGTAACCAAGGTATTCACGACGGGGGCGAATCCGAAAACGACCGGCATAACAAAGATTGGCTTGCCGCCGGCGGTGAGGGCCAGGATCACGCCAAGGGCCCCGAGGGCACCGACGCTACCTGCCAGAAATGATAAAAGTGTTCCGCCGACCGACCAAAAGCCTTTTTCTCCGCGACGGAGCATAAGAACTGGGACCAGAACCGCGATGAAGAAATAGGCGATGCCGACACCAACGAAGGGGCGAAGGCTGCTGTTTTCCATCGCATGCTTACCTTCGTGAAGCAGTGGGCCGTATACCCCCCAGCTGAGAAATGTCATGGCAACGAATGGGAGAACAGCAAGAATGTTTTTCATAGCGTTCGGACTTTACAACATTAAGGGGGGTTTTACGTAACTACCTACAGATTGTAGCGGGTAACAAGTTTCTGCAAACCAGTGAATTTGTTGCTATTGGCGATTCGGGGAATTACCATGGAGGGAATTGACGGTCAAGATTTTCTTCCCCTCCTACCCTTTTCGAGAGGATAGCCGGACATGGTACGGCGGTTCGGATTAGCTATTTTAACTTTGGGCGTGTTGTCGTTCTCGTCTGGTGCATTTGCTCAGGACGTTTTAAGTGAGTTGTACGGTAAAGGTGTGCATGCCTATTATTCCGGCGACTACAACACTTCGTTGGAATTTTTAAATGACGCAGTTAATGCGGGGTCGAAGGATCCACGCGTTTACTACTACCGCGGATTGGTGCAGAGCAATTTGGGAATGAGCGATGCGGCTGTTACCGATTTCGATCAAGGGGCACAGTTGGAAGTCAACAGCAAGCGAGCTGTCGAAGTTGGCAAGGCATTGATTCGAGTTCAGGGTGCCAATCGCGTTGCTATTGAATCGGCTCGTCGTAAGGCCAGATTGCAAGCTCAAGCAGCCAAGGCACAGATCGCTCGTGATCAGTACGAGAGTGTTAAGAAGGGTGATGAGACCGTTGTTCGTCCGAAGGATGCGACACCACCTGTTGTCGAAACCAAACCTGAAGTAGCAGCCAACGACCCGTTTGCTAACCCAGAGAAGATGAAAGAAGGTGAGGCAGCGGTTGAAGCTGAGAAGCCAGCAGCTGAAGCCCCAGCGGCAGAGGGAAGTGATCCCTTCGGCGACGATGCGAAACCAGCCGACGAAAAGCCAGCTCCAGCAGCCGAGGATCCTTTTGGATCGAGCGGTGGTGCTGCTCCTGCAGCCGGCGACGATCCTTTCGGAGGTAATTAGTCCGACAGTGTTTTGCTTGTGAACTGACAGCGATTTGTTTGGAGTTCATGCAAGTTTAGTGGATTAAACAACAGGGGTAGCTTACTCGGCACTGGGTCAGCTACCTCTTTCATTTTCGGCAGACATTGAAATCTCACCATGAGTCTCCCTCCTTTTTCCGAAAAGCCTTGTTTTATGCAAACTTTCCAGCGGCAATCTTTTTCTCGCGAGTTGTTGTGCAGGATCTCTTTCCGCCGCTTGGTGTTAATGCTGGGCTTTCTATTTTGTTTGTTTTTTACGGGAATTGGTTTGAAAGGTGCGGAAGCACTTCGTATCGATTCCATCTCGACCTACGGTTTTACATCTAACGCTGCAACCTTGGTTGAGTTGCGAGGTGTTGGCATCGATTCCTCTCTGCGATTGTGGCTTCCTTTTGACACGCAGCAAAAGTTAGTAAAAGTTAGCCCTAGCGAAGCGACCATGGAGTTGTCATTAGGGGAGATACCCGATCAGATCACTTGGGGATTATTTCAAACGGATCGTGCCGTGGATGTACCTCGAAGGTTTTCGGTGGATCGATTTCCCAGCCAAAGTTTTTCCGAATCGGTTCCTTCGCTTCCAGTGGCTGTCAATGGTTCGCTGGCTGGTAATGAAACCAAAGCGATCCAAGTAACCTTGAAAGCGGGTGAACAACTCTTGGCAGATGTTCAGG
>JBEGUT010000067.1:0-11478 GCA_041178745.1 Planctomycetota bacterium
TGCCCACAAGAACCCATGGAAACGATTGATCTGGTACATCAACTCGCTCATGTTCGCTGGCTTTTTCTCGGTTGCAGCCGAACCGGTTGGGCCGGCCATACGATAAGCTCTCATCAAGAGGATATCGCCGATCTGGCCATCTTGAATACGATCATGCAATTCCTGGCGAGCCGAGCAGTGACGGCACATCAAACCAACTGCTACTTTCAAATTCTTCTCTTGCGAAAGCTTTGCCAACTCGAGCATGCGTCGACTCGTTGGACCATCGACCGTCACCGGCTTTTCCATGAAGACATTCAAGCCTTTTTCGATGGCATACTTGAACATTACCCAGCGGAAAGCGGGAGGTGTTGCGAGGATAACAATATCACCTGGCTTCAAACAATCCATCGCTTTCTTGTAGCCATCAAAGCCGATGAATTTACGATCTTCAGGAACATCGACCAAAGCGGCATGCTGCCCCTTCAACGCGTCATAGCTGCTCTTGAGTTTGAAATCGAAAACATCGGCCATAGCAACTAATTTCAAAGGACCGTTGCTCACAGATAGAGCATTGGATCCTGCGCCAGTGCCGCGGCCACCGCAACCTACCAACGCAATCTGCAACGTGTTGTCTTCCGCTGCATGCACCGCAGTTCGTGCCCCAGCAACCAACGTGGTCGCAGCAGCAATCGCGCCGGTATCGCGAATGAAGGAACGCCGGTCTAAATCATTTTTACTTGATTGATTTGACATGATTTCAAGTCCTTTACTGAGGGAAGCATCTTTAAGAGATGCCATAGGAAGAGAACAAGGGAGGGAAAAAATTAGTGATCTTCTTTGGGCTTGGGACGATCGACCTGTAGCGGTTCGTTCTTGTCCCACTTCTGTTTGATTTCTTCTTCGCTCGGCGTCGCCAATGGACGAACTACACGGAAACCAACGTGCAACGCATCGGTAAGGTACCAGATACTCACAGGCTCTTGGGGATCCTGGGCAATCCAGTCTTCGGTCGAACCTTCGCGAGAAGCACTCCGCAACTGCACAGCCTCTTTGTCCCAACCACCACCCCGCACCACTCTCGGATACAAAGTCAGCGGCGCAACAAGCGGGTCACGTAGCGGTTTCTCCTCAGCTTCAGCGTAACCGTCCGGCGAGTGCTGATCCAAAACCCATTCAGCTACATTGCCGTGCATATCGTAAAGACCCCAAGGATTGGGTTTCTTCTTGCCAACCTTGTGATAACCATCCTCGGAATTTTCCGAATACCAAGCATACTCTTCGAGTTCTGCAGGATCATCACCGAATGAATAAGCTGTCGTTGTGCCTGCGCGGCATGCATATTCCCACTCTGCTTCGGTCGGTAACCGATAATACCTTCCCGTCTTGGCAGATAACCATTTGCAAAAAGTTCGAGCAGCATGCTGTGTCATGCAAATTGCCGGATAACCTCTCTTACCCATACCAAAGGTCATGTCCGTGTAGGGCTTAGTGGGTTGGCTTAACTGAAATGCATCAGCCATCTTGTCGCGTGGAGTCGGTTCACGATTTTCAACTTGACGACGGAACACATCGAGGTCGGACATCCAAATATCGTAAGCGTCCCAAGTGATTTCAAACTTAGCCATCCAAAACGGCCCAACTTCGACTTCACGCGGTGGCCCCTCATCAGCAACTCGCCCCGCTTCCGCCTCACCGCTACCCATCAAGAACTTTCCACCTTTAATGGGCAACATTTCGATTTTAACGTCCGAGTCTTGAATCACTTCCTTGTATGGCTTCATCTCTGCTTCTGACTTCGCATCGACATCAGCAACTTCAACCGCTGGAGGCTCTTCCGCCTGCACTCGCTGCCATGCGGCTTGCCCAAGAAACATCAAGGCCCCTAAAAATCCTAGAGCCAAATTGCGAACGACGGTCATCTCAATCCCGAACATTAATGCTTCAACTTTCACGGCGGTAAAAAAATAGTAGTGTTACGATGATACGTACCTCCAAATACAATGACTGAATTGCCAGAGATTTGCAATTCCCAGTCCGGGATTGAGCTCTGCCCTTTTTTTGCTCAATTTATCCATGTTTCGACGAAAGTTTTTGCACATGCCGGCCCTGTTCAAGCCTCGAAGCGTGCGGTTCCTAGCCGCTGCTTTGCTATTTTTTTCTCTCTTTTCCTCCTCCCGTGCAGCTTTGGCGTTTCAGAGAGAAGGAGCAACTACTTCTACGACTCCCCCCCAAACAGAAAAAGCTGAAGGTTTTGAGTTGGAATTTCCTTGCATGGGAACCACTGTGATTTTGCAGGCCTACGGAACCCAAGATTCCTACGTCTCCGCGTCGCTGAAAATGGCGCAGGCTGAAACCGAACGTCTCGTTTCTATCCTCAGCGACTACGACGAGGACAGCGAACTATCAAACCTCAACCAATCAGCGGGTTCCGGAAAATGGGTTGCCGTATCGCAAGAATTGTGGGACGTACTCGAAGCAGCCGATCACTGGAACAAAGTCAGCCGAGGCGCCTTTGATGCCAGCGTCGGTGCACTCACCAAGCTCTGGCGAAAATCTCGTCGACTCAACCAAATCCCCACCGCAGAAGAAATTCAGAAAGCCCTTCAATCCAGCGGCTGGCAACACGTCTATCTCGATCCCAAGGAAAAAAAAGTTCAACTCGATCAAGTAGGCTTACGAATCGACTTGGGAGCGATTGCCAAAGGTTACATTGTCGATCGCGCATTTGACATACTCGTAAATCGCTCTCACAAAAGTTGCATGGTCAATGCAGGAGGTGACTTGCGATGCGGCGATCCACCTCCTAATCGAGTAGGCTGGAAAATAGAAATTGCAGCTCTCGGAAAGAACGATCCACCGTTGCGGCGAATCCAAATCCGCAACGCAGCGATCGCCACATCCGGCGATCTGTGGCAATTTATTATGATCGATGGAAAACGACGAAGTCATATCCTCGATCCGAAAACAGGTATGGGCGTAGTAGGCCCCATCTCAGTCAGCGCGATTGCAGAAAAAGCAATCGATGCCGATGCCGCTGCAACAGCCCTAAGCGTTCTCGGCCAGCGAACCGGAGTTCAACTGGCCGAGACACTTCCGAAACTTGAAGCATTGATCATGTCGCGAAGTGATGAAGGGGAAGTAGAAGATTCGATAATTCTCTATTCCGCAACTTCCGGATTCGCTACGGGATCACTTTAATTGCCGATTCGCAATTCTACCACTCGCTTACCATCCTGACTCATCACTTCCATCTTCAACGAGCGCCCTTGTCGAAGTGCCGCGGCCACATCCGCGACTTTACTCACAGGTTTGCCGTTAACACTAACGATCAAATCTCCCAGCGACAGAAGACTGCCAAAAGGTCCGTTGGAAGCGATACCGGTTACAACGAGGCCCTTTGCATTTTCTGGCAGATTGTATTCCGCTGCCAGCTCTGGCGAACTTGGCTCAAGCTGCAAGCCCGGCAATTGAATTCCTGCTCCACCCATCGCTAATAACTTGTCATCGGTCTGTTCTTCCACAGTCACATTAATCTCGTCTTTTTTACCTTCACGCAAGATACGGAACTTTACCGTAGCACCTGGTGCCAAGTCTGCGATGTAGTGACGAAGCGCAGGAACCGAATCGACTTCTTTGTTATCGATGCTTACTACGACATCACTCTTTTTAAGACCAGCCTTGGCAGCAGGTCCCTCTGGATAGACATCGTCAATCAGCACTCCACGAAGGTCGGCTGCAAGCTTCTCTTTCTCGAGACGATCGCGATCAAGCGGAGCCAGAGATAACCCCACAAAGCCACGAATCACACGACCATTGCGAATCAAGCTTTCAGCGACTCGACGAACTTTATTGCTTGGAATCGCGAACCCAATACCGTTGTAGGAGCCGCTGCGTGAAGCAATCGCCGTATTGATCCCAATTACTTCACCACTCAAATTCAGCAGTGGCCCACCGCTGTTACCAGGATTGATGGCTGCATCGGTTTGAATGAAATCATCGTAGCTCGTAATCTGCATATCGCTACGATTGGTCGCGCTGACAATACCTTGAGTAACCGTCTGGGCTAATCCAAAAGGACTTCCGATCGCAACGACCCAATCACCAACCTCCATCGCATCGGAGTCACCTAGGCTGGCAGCCGCTAGGCCAGAAGCGTTTACCTTGAGCACGGCGAGATCGACCTTCTCGTCAGCTCCAACTACTTTTTCAACATCCATTTCCCGGCCATCGCTGAAAGTTACTCTCAAACCATCGGCCTGCGCGATCACGTGATTGTTCGTAAGAATGTACCCATCCGCACTGATAATAACTCCCGAACCTAGACCTGCTGGTACTTCTTGATCTTGCATTTCATCTTCTTCTGGCTGCATTTGCCGTGGCCGGCCCTTGGGCTGAGGAGCCCCGAACTGATCAAACTCCTCGCCAAAAAACCTCCGAAACTCCTCCGGAATTCCTGGCGGTAGCCCTCGGTCTAAGCCTCCACGCAGACCACTACCAACTTTCTTGGTAGCAGTAATACTCACAACAGATGGTTTGAGCGCTTTTGCCACTTTGCGAAATGCTCCCGACAATTCATCGGCTCTTGCTAGCTCGCGTTTCGCAAGTTCAGCAGATACCGTTTGCTGGGCGTAAAGCTGACTCGTGCCAGAGCCACCCCCAAATTTCGTAATCCCGACAAACAAGCCGCTTACGGCCAAGCAACCGCCCACGGCGAGAAATGTACCAAGCTTTCCTCTGTGGATCATAGAAATCCCCTTTATTGAATCACATAAATTCTATTGGACGGATCAAATTTTATATCCCCTTGGAGGCATGCTGGCCGCACAATTGCCCCCATCAAGTGGGACTGCTAGATGTTACGAAATTATCGTTTGAACGGTTCGATTTTTACTTTTATCGGGTAATGTAGAAAGCCGACTAGCCACCTACTGATCGTTCCGAACCAAACGCATCTGCCGCAACATTTCGCCTGGGAATTAACGATACGATGTCAGTAAACGAGCCATCTTTAGAGGCGACCCAATCCTTCCAGCCCTACCCTGGCTGCCCCAGAATCTGGAGCAGAAACGCCATAGAAAAATAGTGCTGAGCCAAGGCTTTTCAAAAACTTAATTGTTGCTCGACCGCGGTATTTAAGGACGAGGTAATCCATCGGTTACCGAACCAACACAATTAGAATACAGAACGGAACTAATTCACCTGTCAGCATCGTACAAAGCTGTCGGAGAGAGACGAGCAAAACTGCCTCTAATGAAGTTACAAATCAAGTAAAAAACGCAATCGCCCCCGAGCGGTCGTTAGATTGTTGCGCGATGCACCAGACGAAATCCAGGTCGCTCAGCATCCAGGTCGCTCAGCATCCAGGTCGCTCAGCATCCAGGTCGCTAAACCGCACACAACCAGCCGCACAAATACTGCGATCACTGAATGTCGTCCGAGCGAAGACATTTTAGGATACAGCAAGGCTCGGATACGTCTGCCCTCTCACCTTGTGCAAAGAGCTCAGCAACAAGACTAATCTCCGTTGCTATCCAAGCCCAATTGGCTCGTGATGATCGGCGACTCGCCGATCTTACCAACTTGATTTGGAGCGCGGCGCTGCCCGTAATTAGGCCAAGCACTCACTTCTTTTAATTCGGGCATCAACTCCAACAACTGCTCCCGCAACATCGTGACCATTCTTGATATACGTGGCGATGAGGCGATTTCCGATATCGCTGCCACAGTCTTCATAATCTTTACCAACTGCGCCCGTTGCTGAACCGGTTGCGATAGCTTGCTGGTACCATCGATGAGCAGATCCGATAGAGGAACATCTAATGCTCCTTGCCACACCAAAAGTTCAGCAAGAGAAAGATTGTGATAGGGATCTTCTTGCTGCTTCAGCTTTCGCACTTCAATACCTGTGCGACGCGAAACAGAACGCAGTGACACACCTTGCTCGGCGCGAACTTCCGCAATGCGATGAAGCTTCGGCGTTGTATTGCCGTCGCTCGTCGACAAATCCTTCTCGATTCGAACTTCCACGGGTCCATCGGCGTTGTTACCACTGATAGACTTCGCACTTTCACCCCGACACTCCAGCAACTTCTCTGCGTTGGAATGCGATGTAACTACAGACGGAATAAAAGACCCACCTGTGTAGGGCACGATAGACATAGCGAGACCTCGAATGGCTGCATAGGGACAGTACGATACTGTTTTGACGCGGTGTCTAGGAAAAATTCCGACTACAAGAAACAGGTCCCTGGCTTCCCAATTCAAAGGTATGAGCCAAGCCAAACTTGTTTCGAAATCGCACATCCCGTGCGACCCGGCACCACATGCAGCGAGCCCTCGACTGCAAAGATATGTGAAGAATTGTCTCTGAAAAGAACCAAAACTCACTTATCTAAAGGTTATAGCGAACAGCGGTTTAACATTGACTCAAAAAAACCCAAAAAAGAGGAATTAAATCCCCAGGCCTTTGCTTCAAGTAGTCTCACTGGCTGAATGCAACTCTCGGACCACAAAACAGAATAAATAGAAACCATCCGAAAGATTAACACTTACTTAAAACGTTCATGAAAGATCATCGTTGGTTAACAGGAGGACATTCTGGCGTTAACACAAAACGGTGGAGTGAAATCGCCGCCTTAGTTCCAGTTCAGCGGAAGAGACAGGGCTTAGGTTCGGTTCAACAGTCGCGATATCTTGCGACCAGTTGTCTCGACATACTTCGGGGGGGCAATTCTTTGGTGGGATAAATGAGCCATTTCGAGCTGGCCATTAGGAATCTGGCGTCCCAAAGCTTTGATACTGCTGCGACGTAACATTTGTAGCCCCGAATATCGGCTGGGAGCTTCCCCCCACGTTTCGGAAATCTTTTTGCCCCATTGCATCAAACGCTGAACCCATTGCTCATCAACCCGACGAGCACTAGTCTGGGCGCGTGCCATCACCAATGACTTGTCAGAACGCAGGGCCCATAATTTCATCAAGTCAGCAATGCGAATTGGCTCACTTAACTCCTGTACAAAAATGAGCTCGCCGGCAGCCTGCGAAACTCCTTTTTGGACAGCCTCGGCAGCATGACAGGGGCTCTGCATCCGTAGGCCCCTGACTTGCGGGTAAGCCCTTCTAAGATCATCGATGACCTCCGCGGTATAATCGCTCGATCCGTTGTCGATCAAAATAACTTCGAACGGAACTACCAAATCCGCTAAACATTCCAATAACTCTTCCGTCTCTCGGAGCAGCCAGGTTTGAGCGTCTTTGAGGGGCAGTACTACGCTGATCGATTCTTGGCTCACGATGTTTTGCTTCCGAGGGGGACAAGCTGCGGTCAAACGACAGAGACCTTCCTACAACTTTCCCGTCCATCGGCACACCAGCCCCTACTTTTTTACGGCGAATATAAAACGACGTTTGTGACAATCTCGCGGGCCTCGATCCTATTTCGCACAATATCGACACAGCCGCGTTAAACAGATCGTTTCGATTTCGTCCAACCCTATCGTCTGCACCAAAGGCCCCGTTAGCTTTCCCTCTTCTCCACAATGTCGGTAAAACCATCACCTTCATCCCATTAAACAAGTACCATAGGATGGATTGGTTGAAGAACATCCCAGGAACTTGTATCCTCGCAGAGATGGCTGTCGTATCGATAACTACCGATATGCTTCCCGTCTGGAGTTACGAGAGGCTCCTCCTTAGACGCTCCCAGCTGGCTGGGACATGAAGAGACATATTGAAGATCGTGCTAACTTGGGAAGTAAAATTTTTCGGATATTGTTTATCGTTGGAAATCTCCAGTTATGTCAAATCCAGCCTCATCACCTGACAGCCCAATCCCTGACTTCGCCAAAGGTGGCGGCCTATTACCGGTAATCGCGCAAGATTCCCAGACACTTACGGTGCTCATGATGGCCTGGATGAATCGTGAAGCCTTCGAAGAAACATGCCAAACAGGCTGGGCAACCTATTACAGTCGCAGTCGAGGAAAGCTGTGGCGTAAAGGTGAGGAAAGCGGCCATCGCCAACGCGTTGTCTCGATTCATGTCGACTGCGATGCCGATACAATCTTGCTTAAAGTCGAGCAGCAAGGAGCAGCGTGTCACGAAGGGTATCGCAGTTGCTTTTTCCGCCAATGGCAACCGTACGGAACGGAAATCACCGAACCAAGGTTGGTGCAACCCAGCGAAGTGTATAAAAAACCTAAGTGACTCAACATCAAAAACCCGTGTGTATCACTCCCCTCTCGTCAGCCATTCAAACAACATCTATCATCTTGGCAGCAGTGCAGATCGATCCATTTTGTAAACTTGCGATCTAGAAGCGATAGCTTCAAACAACGTTTGTTTCGTTAAAAACATTCGTCAGACACCGCTCAAAAAACGACACTCGCCAACGGTCCGAACCCGTCTTTTTTTGCAAATATAAAATCCGAAGCAGAAACTCATTTAGGAGATCATACCATGTCGGTTGAAGAGAAATTGCTCACACTTGGCCTTACTTTGCCTCCAGCCCCCAAGCCTGTTGGTCTTTATAAACCGATGTTGTTGGTTGGTAATCTCGCCCATCTCTCCGGCCACGGTCCCCTGAAGTCCGATGGAACTCTGATCACGGGGCGACTCGGTGCAGACATGGATTTGGAACAAGGTCAAGCTGCAGCTCGCCAAACCGGTCTGGCTATGCTCGCGACTTTGAAAGCGGGACTTGGCTCGCTCGATCGCGTTCGACGCGTGATCAAACTACTCGCCTTAGTTCGCAGCACCGACGAGTTCGATCAGCAACCCGCTGTCATCAACGGCTGCTCGCAATTGTTTGTCGATCTATGGGGCAGCGATCGTGGTATCGGAACTCGCAGCGCCCTCGGAACCAACTCTCTCCCAACAGGAATTGCAGTAGAGATCGAAGGGATCTTTGAGATCGAGTAAGCGACAGGTAAATACGAAACCATCCAGCGATGGCCACTGGATGGTTTCGCGAACATCCACATTGAAAGTTGATGAATTATTTAATTGTTTGGAGATCGCAAGTACTTTTCGCGGTACTTGCGATACAACTGCGTATGGCGACTTTCCAAATCAACACGTCGCCCCTGAACAAACGCCTGCACAACTTGTGTCGGCGTTTCAAAAATATCACCATCAGCAATGAATAGCGTTGCATCTTTTCCAACATCAAGACTACCAACGCGATCGGAAACTCCATAAACCTCTGCAGGCGTTAACGTAATCGACCGCAGCGCAACTGCAGGATCAAGGCCATAAGCGACAGCGGTTGCGGCATGGTAGGGAAGATTGCGAATATTCGATCCGCCGAATCGATCCGCCGCCGCAATCGCAAAGCGAACTCCGGCGCGGTGCAATCTTCCAGGCAAAGTATACGAGGCATCGTAGTCATCCGATCGACGTAGCGGTACGCGATAAACGCCCGCTAAGACGACCGAGGTATCGGATTCTCGCAACAATGTGGCGCAAGACTCGGCATCATAACCACCGTAAATCACCAAACGCAGCCCATGACTTTTCGCAAAAGCAATCGCGGTTTCGATCTGTTGCAACTGATCCGCTTCAACAACCAACGGCATCTTACCCTCAATCAAGGGCAACGTCGCTTCTAAGCGAGCATCCAATGGCTGTTGCGAACCAACTTGGGTACGCGCCGCCTTATAAAGCTTCGCATCTTTGATCCAGGAAGTTAGCTCCTCCATCTGCTGGCCTTCTCCTACTCCTCCGACTCCTCCTCGCCTTCCTTGGCCAGGTCCACCACGACCACCTCTTCCTGCAGGCATCGGCCAACGAACATGCATCCCAGCACCTGTCTTAAGCGCCATGTCTTCCCAAGTCCAACCATCCAGTTGCATCACAGCCGACTTACCAGCAACCAGTGCTCCGATAGGGGCGGAGAGCCCGAGCAAAACGCCATTGGCTCGAGTGACTGGAATCAATTCGCTATCGGGATTGAAAGCAACTTCAGCTCGAACATTAGGATTCAGACTACCGGTTTCCGAACTATCCACCGTCGCGCGAACCGATTCGACTTCTACCAATCCAATTTGTGACTGACCATCAAAAAGTCCAGGATAAACTTGTTTTCCTTTGCAATCGATCACTTCGGCATTGGGTGGAATCACGACATCCTTACCCACGGCCGTAAGCTTACCGTTATCAAATAGTACGATCCCTTCATTGATCACACCACCGGATACCGTATGCACTGTACCACCCACTAGCGCAATAGGCCGCGCCTGTTTGGCGCCAGGAATCTGATCGGAGGCCTTAAGCTTTCGCGAATCTTCATGCCCGACACTCCATGTCGTTACGATCATGAGGGCTACAAGCAGCGCTAGTCGCGAGCGGCACAAGCTGAAGTTCTTAATTTTCATCGTATCAACCTAAACGGAAATTTTTCTCTGGCTTAATTTACTTGGCGATTTCAAAACACAACCTAACCTAGCGGTGCTGGTGCGTTCCACTTTGAGAATGCTGGTGACCTTTGGCATGGCAGAACTCATCGTGCCTTGCCCATTCGCCGGCTGGATTCTCTTCACGTTCACCAGGCCCTAACATGCTCGCGCCACTTTCGAGAATCTTCTGAACCAATTTGGTTCGTAGCTCCTTGCCTTGCTGCCTTCGCGCTATGTCCTGCTGGCGATCAAAATATTTTCGCCCGTCGATCCATGTCTGCTCGCAGCGAGATACCGTCGACAATGGCGAACTGCTCCAGAGTACCAAGTCAGCATGCTTGCCGATCTCGATCGAGCCAACATGAGCATCGATCCGCAATTGTTTGGCTGGATTAAGCGTCACGAATTTCAACGCTTCCTCAGGCGAAACTCCACCATACTTCACAGCCTTCGCTGCTTCATGATTAAGATGCCGAGCTAACTCGTCGTCGTCGGAGTTGAAGGAGACCACAATGCCTCGGCCATGCATCAAGGCACCGTTATGTGGAATAGCATCGAACACTTCGTACTTGTAGGCCCACCAATCGGAGAACGATGAAGCGGTTGCTCCATGCGCGGCGAGAACTTCAGCCACCTTGTACCCTTCAAGAATGTGCTGCAGCGAACCAACCTTGACATGGTACTCTTCTAACAATCGCAGGAATGCCAGAATCTCGTCCTGCCGATAGCTGTGGCAGTGCACCCAACGTTTGCCTCTTAGAATCTCAACGATCGCTTCTAGTTGCAAGTCGCGTCGAGGTGGCAAGCCATGCCCCGTACTTTTCCAATCCTCCCACGACTTTTCATATTCCGCGGCCGCGGCAAACTGATCTCGAAGAATTTGCTCGACTCCCATGCGCGTTGTAGGATAACGCGCCGGTATCCCCATCCCACTAAAGTTACTTCGTTTGACATTTTCGCCTAGGGCGAACTTGATACCGGCTGGTGCCTCAGCCATCTTCATTTCTTCTGGCAAAGCTCCCCAACGCAGTTTGATCACTTGATTCTGTCCACCGATCGGATTGGCAGAACCATGGAGGATATTGGCAGAAGTAACACCTCCG
>JBEGUT010000068.1:0-11400 GCA_041178745.1 Planctomycetota bacterium
TCCATTCAAACCACTCAGATCTACACGCAGGTTGAAAGTTCAAGGCTCCAGCGTGTGCATAAAAAATTTCACCCACGAGCCTAGCGCACAAGCAGCGATCTTAGAGTAACCGGCATCACAGTGAACTTGTTCGGCTCGGTTGCATAAAAAAAGAGAGAGCAAATCATAGAGTTGCTCTCTCTCAATTGAAATGGATCTGAGATCCAGCCATTACTTTTTATTTACCCAAACCGACCCAGCATAATTGGTAGTTAAGCGACTGCGAGCATCGGTGGCTCGTTGGGTTTCATTGAGTGCGGGCCAAAGCTGACTCAGGTAATAAAGTGCTTCAGCATGGTTGCTTGGATCTCCAGAAAATAGCAAGTCTGTATGGAGATAGGCGAGCACAGCTTCGTTGGTCTTATTTAATTTTTGGTAGCAAGCTCCCTGTGTGTTGTAAAGCTTACCGAAGAGTTCGATATCGGTGGAATCACCTTTGGAAATAAATTCATTGATCTTGGTGAGGGCTCCTTGAGCATCACCTTCAACGAGTTGGCATTGGGCTAAACCGACTTCGGCCAGTTGCTTGATTCGGACATCTTTGGGTGAGGATGCTGCAGCGGACTGAATCTGTCCAAAAATTGCTTTCGCTTCTGCAGTTTTTTCTTGCATCAGCAGAGTTATGCCTTCCTGATACTTCCCTTCATTTTTGATTTCTGGATAGCTCGATTCTCCGAGTCGCTTAAAGAAAGTCAGTGCGTTGTCGTAGCGAGCCATTGAGCCAGCTAGTTGGCCCAGCAATTGCGATGTTTCCCAGTAATGGTAACCGTTGGGATTGTCTTTGTCGTAGGCGACTAAAGCTTTCACGGCAGCCGCTTTATCTCCCTTTCCAGCTAGTGCCAATTTTCCATCGTTATAGGCTAAGAGAAATGCCAAATCGCTTTTAGCATTATCGTTCTTGATCGAGCTAGCATCGACCTTTTGCAATTCATCCTTCGCTTGTTCGTACTGACCTTGGCGCGTCAAGTCGCGAGCGCGTTCCATCGTTCGCGGCTCATCTTCAAAAATCACCTTGGAAATCTCTGTGATGGGGACATTTTGAGGAGTGCCTCGAACTTCGATCACGATCTTATCGCGATCGATCTCGTTGATGATACCTGAAAGCGCGGCGCCCTTTAGTGGAAAGACACGATCTTGTGCGCTGACATCGGCTGCAAAATAGGGGATTAAGCTCGCAGCCAATAGAACTTTAGCAGTAAACCATTTTTGCAGATTCATGATGGTCGTTTCACGGGGTTGAATGGAGGAAATCATTTTAAGCCTTTCAAGCCAGTATCTTGCTGTTTAAGTTCCCGCTGGATCTCGCGGCAGAGTTTGTCAAATCGATCGGTGAATTCAGGGCCACCGAGTTGTGGATAATTAAACAAAGTTTGACCGATGTCTGATTTGGCTCGCTGTAGAAGTTTTTCCCGTTTCCCGGGGTCTTGCTCCAGCAATCCTTGCCAGTAACGACAGCGAGCTAATTCCAGTCGAGCTTCGAAAAAAGTTTTTTCGAGGTTGGGTTTACCTGCAGTTGCTACGGAGATTCTTCCCCATCCCCAGATGGCATTTTGGCGATTCTTGGGGCTGGGAAGATAACCATTGACGGCCTTAGTAAGTTGCTCTGCCGTTTTCCCGCCAGACCATTGTTGCAACATGCGTGCTGCTTCAACTTGCACATCGAGCATTGCGGGATTTTGCGTAAGAATCTCTTCCATGATCGCCATCGCTTCTGCGTACTGCTTGTTGTTCTGGAGTGACTGCGCCATGACAAAGCGAACCTTGATGAGCATGTCGGGCGAAGAGTTGGGATCTTTTCTTAGTTCATCTAACGCGGCCACTGCTTCTTCGTTCAGTTTTACGGACGCAGCTGAAGGGGTATCGCCGTTACCTCGAACTGCTTTGGCGATACCTGCCAGAGTTTGTCCTACCCAAAGTTTAGTCGTTGCATCCTTGGTCGAAGAACGCAGTTTGTTCAAAACGACACCGATGCCACTAGCCATACGATCGCGAGCGGCGGGATCTGGGTTAGCCTCTAACTGTTGCTGGAAATCCTTCGCCAGTCGATAAAAGACAGCCGCAAGCTTCTTGCGGCCTTCTTCATCATCACCTGCGAGAGTTCCTAGTTTATCAACGATTTGCTGGACTCTCTCGACTGCCGCGCCATCGGATTGGGTTGCCAATTGCGCGATATTTACTTGCAGTGCAGCCTGAAATGCTCTCAGGGCAGTTGTCCCTTGAGAGGCGAGTTCAGGATATTTCTCTAGCAGTGGGATCGGACCTTTTTCTGCTTGGTTGAGCAGGTCAGCGGACTCGGTAACTTTCCCATCGAGCATCCAAAGGTTGATTAGAGCCAAAGGAGCTTCGACGGAGAGGATATCCGCTTCAGGAGAAACGCCTCCATCGATCACTCCTTCCTTTAAGGTTGCGAGAGCGAGTTCTCTAGCGGCGGTGATCGCGGGATCGTTGGGGTTATCCCCAGCTCCAGCAAGTTTCTTGCTGTAGGATTCCCATAGGCTCAGCCCCAATTGCCTTCGCAATTTGCCTCCGACAGCTGTCGAGGCTGGTACCAATTGCATGTACTCGCGAGCCTTGTCGAAGTTACCTTCGATCATGGTGAGTTGAACTAGCAAGCGAGCGGACTGCTGCGATTCCTCAGCGGACGGCCATGTCTTGAGAAGAAATTCGGCAAGTTGTCGAAGTTGTTCCAGAATGAATTCCTTGCGATCTCCGTCAGCTTGTTGAAGCATGCGTTGATAGGCATTCAAACAGATCATGCCAGATTGAAGCCCCCAAGATTCGCCTGCTGATGACTTAGCGGTAAAGCCTGCTGTCGCAGCGGCTTCCCATAGCAGGTCACGCTTCAAATAGGTGTACGAGAGCAGATAACGAGCTTCCTGTAACTGGCTGCGGCTATCCTCTTCGGAGTAGAGCGACAGAGCTTTGACGAGCAGTTCACCGATAGCGGCGACTTCTTGTTTACTCTCCTCTTCAGCTTGTTTGATTTGTGAATCGAGTTTCGCTTTCTCTGCTTCGTCAGTAGTCTTATCTCGCTGCTGGCGGAGTATTTCAAAGGTTAACGAGACCGATTCCGATTCGGCGAGGCGAGCATTGGCCTGTTGCAAAGCTTCGGTAAAAGTCTTGACGGGCTTGTCTTCGATCGAGGCACCGGTGGCCTCGACTCCGATCTGAGCCAAAAGAGTTTTAGCCTTATCCTGATGGTCGCCGACCACTCTCATCGTAGCCTGCAAACCGCGGCGAGCTTTATCTTCAAGATTTTTAATAGCAGTCGCGCCACCATTGCTGTCTTTTAGTTTCTTGGCTGCCAACAGTTGAGCTTCAGCTAGAGCGATTTGCAATTCAAGCCAATCGGTTTCCTTACCTTCAGCACTGGTCATTTTCTCGACCCAATTTTGAGCGGTTTCGACCGCTGCTTCATATTTCGCTTGACCAGGATCGCAATAGATCTTTACCAACTCGGTAATAGCTCGTGTTTTGAGACCGCGGAGTTCGTCAGGTACATCGACGAGGTCGGCAATGCGTTGGAAGGAGTCCAGGGCTTCAGCAGGTTTGCCTAGCTTGGCTTGGATTTGACCGCGATAGAACAATGCCATGTTACGAAGGCCATCGGGACGCGTTTTGTTTAGATAGAATTCAGTAAAGAGTTTTTCGGCAGCCTGTAATTCCTTCTTCTGTTCTTCGCTGCCCGCAGGTTGGCAGTCCGCGAAGCGCTGATGAGCGTAGGCTGCGAGCAATTGCGCCTGGCTATATTCGCCGCGATAACGGTTTCTCAATTCGATCTTGTCGGCTTGGTCATCGGTCACTCGAGCCCCCTGCAGTTCCTTGAGTTTGGGGCCGAGTTCCTGCAAGGTGGATTGAAAGAGTTCTTCTGACTTTTTAAAGAAGCCCGCAGCTTCCTGGAGTTTGACGGCATTGGTTGGTGGGTTGCCAGCGGAGGCTGCACTTTTATCTCCACGAGTTAGCAGTAGATTACCTAAACCCATCTTCGCTTCGCTGCGACGGGGATGTTCGGGTTGGCTGGATAGAAATTGTTGGAAGGCAGTTTCGGATTGAGAAAGACGATCCGCTTTGGCTGCTTCGCCACGCTGAAATATCGATGACTGTTGCAGCAGCAGGGCTCTTTCTAAAACGATGGCATTCGTTTGTTCAACGGTGAGACCACCAAGTTGAGATTGCTGTTCCAGATAAGCGAGTGCCAGATCAAACAATCGCTCTTCTTTCAAGCGAGTGATGAATCGCTCGAAAGGTTCACCTGCGTGGATCGTCGATGCCGTGATACTGAAAGAGATAACTCCCAAGAAAAAAGCGGCACAAATCCAAGTCTGGCGTTTCCTGACAGAACAAGTTTTTGAAATCATCCTAGAGAGTCGTTGGGGTAGATGGTCAGTCATCATTTGGCGTGGCCGAAAACTGTCCATACGGAACTTTCTCCTAATCCTGCAATTCAATCGTCTCATTATTCCAGGCTACTTTTCGTTTTCGCAAGTTTCGTTTTCGCAATTTGATCAGCAAACGCTTGCCAGGAATAACAATAGATCTGCGTGAGTCTTTGAATCGAAATTGTTTTTTTTGAGAAGTCTGTAAAGTAATCGAAATCGGGACTTCAGACTACTTCGTTGCAAAGGACTGATCACCTACCGGTACGCAATCAGATAAGCTATTGCGGAGGGAGTTGGGACTTTCTCAGCCCTTGCCGCCTATAGTTTACGATATAAACCGGGGAGTTGTACAGCAAGTAAGCAAAGGTGGTTAAGGAAAGTATCCAAGCCGCCAATTGCTGGGACTTCCTCCATGTCAGCAGAGCCTATTTACCGACCGGGCCAAAATATGGGGATAATCAGGTTTCGGCTTGAAAGCGGACTTTGTAAGACGATTGGCTGGAAGCGAGTCATCCCGGATTATCGCTAGGGCTTTCCTTAGGGGAGTAGTTCAAATGGAACAACCTGATGACGGAATTGGGCTAGACCCAAGAACGGACAATCTTAATCGCGAGAGCAACAATCCAACGCTTTATAACCCTCACAGAATTCATCCTTCGGACCGAACAGCCCGAAAGCATTACCGACAGTTATGGTGGATGATTATTATGCTGTTCTTGGTTTGCTGGGCAATACAAAAGGCCTCTAACCCAAAACTCTACGAGACGTTTTTTAAAGCTGTCGGTGTTCCGCTTACCCCAGCGAAGGGGAGCCTGCCCAAGCAATAACGTCCAAGTAAATATCTTGGCGAGCTAAAGTTTGTGACCCCAACTAAAACCAAGTCGCTAACTTTGGTGGAATCGAGCAAGTTGTCTGCTCCGGCTTTACGTAAGACAAGATCTAGTCATACATGAACTCGAATCATGTCGGTTGGATATCAGAGCCCGACTATTTCTCGATGGCTAAGTGCTACGGAACCGCAAAGAAGAACGCGGTGGCAGCGACACCTTGGGCCGTTGCAGCGTCTGCACGGAAAGGTGGTCTACGGTACAGTGCCGGAGCACAAGTGCCAGGTCGATAGGACCCTAAGGCAGACTGTTCGCACCAAGGTCGATTCATCTGCATCGAGTAGGGTAGCATCGCGATGTTGCCAAAGAAGTGTGCTCCAGAAATCATCGGCTGCAGACATGGAAATCGTTGTTGACCATTGCGTTCCAACATCGGTTCTTCGAAATACAACGGGAGATGGCAAATTGCGGAAGCTTGCCAATTTCCTGATAAGCGTGTCCAGTCGCCCTCTCGTTCTGTTCCCACAGGCAAGCCGCGTTCTTCGATTTGAAAACCTTCCAAGGCATCTTTTGGTATAAGGCCCGTGCCGATTCCTTTGAGGTTTGTATTGGGGGCCGCGAGTTCAGGGATTTTTCGAACCGGACTGGCAGATTGCTGAGCTGGTTCGATCACCGCTTTGGCTTGACCATCCTGTACCGTTAGTTGTTCCTGTGAAACGACGACCTGCACATCCTGCTGCTGCGATATTCCCATTTCGGTATCGGGCAAGTTAGTTTGCACTGGAAGATTTTGCTGGCGAGCTTCGGCGCCTGGGAATCGATAGAGAACTGCGGGCGATGGATTTACGGTCGAAACTCCCTGAAAAGGGCCGAAGGTCTCTTGCTCGGATAATTGAGCATGAAGCGATGTCGCCAAGCTCAGCAAGGAACCCACCGCAAAACAGGTTTTCAGAAGAGAGTTTTGAGGCCACATGGATAATAATTTCCCGTAAATCGTGTTAGCGAGCTGCTAAAGCAAACAGGTTCGCAACCGTCCAAAGGTTATTCGGCATGTTCGGAAGAACCGCTGTAGACGGTCGCAGGTATCCGTAGTAGTACTAAAAAGAAGTTGTTTCAAAATCACTACTCTCCGCAGTAATGCTGAAATCGGCGAAGCTTAGCCAATCGCTATACTTTAACAATAGATTTGCATGTCGACTTGGACTCGCTTTCATCAGCGACTGCCTCACATCGAGGATGCGGTGTTGGAAAGCAGTTTGGGGCACCAGTTAATTCGTAAGGGTTTTATAGAAGATGGTCGGTGTTACCCTCGAGGGACTAGTGAAAGAGTATGGGCGGGTTCGCGTGTTGGATCATCTGCAGATGGATATTCGACCGAGCGAATTAGTTGTTTTGCTCGGTTCAAGCGGTTGCGGTAAAACGACAACGCTTCGTGTGATTGCGGGCCTGGAACATCCCACGCAAGGAAAGATTCGTATTGGCGATCGAGATGTTACACAACTGGAGCCGCATCAGCGACAGATTGCGATGGTGTTTCAGCAAGACAACCTTTATCCCCATCTAACTGTCCGTGAGAATCTCGCTTTTCCGATCCGTCGGCAGGGACTTACTTCTGCAGAGATGTCACACCGTATCGAAGCAATGGCTGAAAAGATGGAGTCGCGAGATTTGCTGAATCGTATGCCGGATGAATTATCTGGAGGTCAAAAACAGAGGGTCGCTTTGGGCCGTGCCCTAATTCGTAATCCCTCGCTGTTTCTCCTAGATGAACCGTTAAATCATCTTGATCCACACTTAAAACTATCGCTTCTCTATCGCATTAAAGAATTGCAGCGTGAATCGGGAATCACGATGATCTATGTCACACACGATCGCTCGGAGGCGATGTTGCTGGGAGATAGAATTGCGGTTGTTCATCAAGGACGCGTGGAGCAGATCGGATCGCCACAGGAAATCATCGAGTATCCGGCAACCGACTTTATCGCTAAGTTTATGGATTGTGCGTCGATCGATTTCTGTCCAGCCACAATGCAGCCCAGCGGCGATGGAATTTCGATTTCGCTTGCTCAACATCCATTTCGCTGGCCCATAAATCAAAAAATGCCCGAGGCAAAAACCTCGGGCATTCGCTGCGGTATACGCACAAGCGATTGGATCATCCTTCCCGAAACCAAAGAATCCTTATGAGCTTTGTTTCAGCGGATTATCAACGCGTTTATCTTCTTAGATTCAATAGCTCATCAAAGAGCTGTTGCGTCGCGGTGATAACACGCGAGTTACTACGATACTGAGTGGAGGCTAGCACGAGGCTCACCAAGTCGGCACCGATGTCGGTGTTGGAGAGTTCCAGTGCACCTGAAACGACAGAGCCGATACCGTTTTCGCCAGGGCTACCTTCGATCGGCAAACCGGTATTAATACCTTGTGCATACAAGTTCTGACCGCGTTGTTCCAAACCTTCTGGGTTGGTAAAGCGTGCGAGACGGATCTTACCAAGGTCTCGAGACACACCGTTGGAGAACACGCCGCGAATCAGTCCGTCTTCGCTAATGATGTAACTGGAGAGCACACCAGGAGGCGAACCGTTCTGTCTGGAGGCTACCATCGAAGGTTTCTCAACGGCCAAACCGTTCATCTGGTCGAAGTCAAGAGTGAACTCCAACGGCGAAATACTCGGGAAGTCAGAGCGGTCCACCGCTACGATCGCATTGGTCGCAGCGACGAAGTTACCCGTACCATCGAAACGAATCAGACCTGTACCTACGCTGATTTTAGAACCTATTGCCGGAGCGTTATCAGCAGAGTCTGCATACCAACGATAAATCGTTTCAACGTCAGTTCGATTTTCCAAGACGGCCGTGACACGCATACGAATGGGAAGACCCAGAGAGTCGTATGCAATGAAGTCGGCCACTGTGCTTTGACCGGTAGCTTCCTGTAATTTACCGAACCCAAGGTTTGGCGTCGTGATGTTACCGAGAGTGTCCGTCATTTTGAATGCAGATAAGTCGATATCAAGCGCGTTATCCACACCATTGTTCGATACGAAACGGATCCTTCCATCTTGGAGGTAACCCCCCGCCGCCAGTGTTCCAGACTCGCCAGCAATCTTGTTGAGCGAAGTGGCGATCGGGTTGGTAGGATCGGTATCTGGAGTTTGAATACCCATCGAATCCTGCATGAAACGCATCAGGTCTTGAACCGTCGAGTTCGCTGTCACCGTGAAGCTTCGGGTCTCCAGCGCGCGTCCACCTTTCTTCGCTTTGTACTCGAGAGTACCTTCTTTAAAGATGTTCTGATATTGAAAGCCATCGCGGCGAACAATATCGACCAACAAACTGTTGCTGTCTACAGTAGGACCATCTAAATTGATTCTCTTGTTGCCCGACGTCGCTAAGTTGCTGATCGTGGAATCCGACTTGCTATCGGTGTAGGTTTGCCCTAAGCCAATCGTATCTACCAGAAAGTAAGAATCCTGGTTGTTAGATAAGTTACGATAAATGCGAATACTGTCGTATTCGGGTATACCTGGTCCAGGTACCGGTGGGGTTGGAAAGTTGCTCAATTGAATTCGACCGTTGACCACGTTCTGGGGACCGGCCAGCGGCGAAGGGCGAGTTTCAGGCTTGCCTGCTTTGTAGTAGGTAATCATGTAACTGTAGTTTCCATTCAACGCCGCGGTGTTCAGCGGAGTCGATGACAATGGAGTGCTATTGTTATCAACGTAGCTTCCACCAGTTGCCTTCTGAGCCAAGAAGAAGAAGTCACTACCGCCAGCTTCGGTGCGATAGATACGCATCTCAGTGTACTGGGTAGAAGTCGGAAGATTATTCAGCGTGATACGATTGTCGGCTGCACCGTTTCCAGTGGGCGTTGTTACAGTAATCTGAGGACTCGCCATGCTCTCAGTGCCAGTGGCATCCACGAATACGACTTTATACCTGTAGGTCGCATTTTCCGGATGAGTTCCTCCTCCCTCCGCATTAACAACGGTGACGCCAGTGACATCAGGCACCGCTGACGTTGCTACCACCAGTCCTGTCGAATCGGGTCGGGGTAATGAACCATCACCTAATACCGTGCTCTGCACAACAGCAGCCGTATCGGCGACGTCGCCTCGCGGGGTCAGAGTACCTTCCATCGTAACTTCGGTGGTCGCCTGAGCCACAGCCTCAGTACCCAATGAAATTTTTAGCGGTTCCAACTGCGTCGTCTGAATGTTGTAGTTTTGATCCACACCGAATCCGAGCAAGCGATTACCTGTCGGTGTTACCAACTGGTTTTCACTGTTGAGCTTGAAGATACCCGTTCGGGTAAACAAGCGTTCTTTACCAGCCGCCTCTACCATGAAGAAACCGTCACCCTGCACCGCCATGTCCGACGGTGTGGAACTGATTTCGATCGTTCCTTGGGTAAACTTGGGCGAAATACCAGCGACCTGAACACCCAAACCCGTTTGGCGAGGGTTGGCACCACCATTGTCAGCGCTAGGTGCAGCACCCAATGACAAGGTTTGCAAAAACTGAGTCGCGAAGATGATTTCAGACGATTTGAATCCGACCGTCTGCGAGTTCGCAAGATTATTACCTAAAACGTCAATCTGCGTTTCCGCAGCGTTCATTCCCGTCAACGCAGTACTCAACGATGATGCTAAACCCATCGTTCCATCTCCGACTTCTTGAAGTTAACAGTATCTCGCCAAAACGAGATTCCTAACCTATTCCGAAATCCGGAGATAACTCAAAACCAATTCGCTGATTGGCCTTATTGATAGCTAAAAAGCAGGATCGGCCGATGCTCAACTGGCTGGTCGGATCTCACGGATATTCTTCATATCGACTGTTTGATCTCCAACATGAACTCGAATTTGACGATTATTCTGATTACGAGGATCAGATACGACTGTGATCTTAGAGACCTCTCCAGTGACGTCTTTTCCTGAGTCATCAATCGCGTTGATTTCTCGACCAATGAGATTGCTAGCTGTCGATAGACCACTACCCGTAGTCATCGCTGCTAGCGATTCGGTCAGCTGATTGGTCGCACCAATCTCACGAATCTGACTGACCTGCTGCAAGAACTCGCTGTTGCTGGTTGGATTCAACGGATCTTGGTTTTGCATCTGTGTGATCAGGAGCGACAGGAACTGGTTCAAGTCCACATCCCGAAAGTCATTCCCTTTGGTACCTGAGCTACTGGACGACGCCGATGCCCCGGTGGACGAAATGCTGTTAGATGATGGACTAGTAGTGATTCGCGACATAGGTCACCTTGCCTTAGCAATGGGAGATGTAACGTTCAATTCCGATCTCTATGTAACGGATCTTGCCGACAAAGCCCACATCAAACTCGAACATCAAATCCTCTATTTCCAACGTAGTTTGCACCGCGATAGGGCCCCGATGCTCCACCGGCAACCTCTGGTCTAAGTCCAGCAGGTCTCATGGATTCGGAACGGCGTGGAATCGATCGCTGTTGCCAATCCCCTGATTGATTCGCGCTTCCAGCGTCCTGGCCTCGCGATTGTCCACCCATCAAATTGGACTGACTGAAGTTCGCTTCCTTGTCAGCCACATGCACCTCGAAGCGTTCGATGGATAGACCATTATCCGCTAATTGCTGCTTTAATTTAGGTAGATTGTCCATCAAAGCTTGTTTGGCTTGGACGGTTTCCGTTGTAATTTCGGCCGATAACGTTTTTCCTTCGACACGGACATTCATCGCTAAACTGCCTAACTCTGGTGGGTGCAGTCGCAATCGAATATTGCCTCCTTGGGTACTGAGTCGCTCAAATCCACGCGCGATGCGTTGAATTAAGCGAATCTGTTGACGTTGATCGACGGCCGATTTCTCACGAGTCTGCTCACCACGGTTGGTTTGTTCGTTTCGATTGGTTGATTCATTGCGTTCGGAAGCAACTTCGCCCCGCGGTGTCGTAGCGTTTGTTCCCTGCAATCGATCCACACCACGGTTTTCCGAAGCGGCTATCGAGTTGCTAGATGGGGCAGGGGGGGCGTTGGCCGCTGGTGGAGGAACTGCTGCAAGTGGTTGAGTTGTGCGCGCATCAACTGGTGGGGGAGCAGATAGATCAGGCTTCGGCTGATTGGTATCCGCTTTGGCCGTTACGCGATCAGCGCCGGCAACGGTATCCTCTT
>JBEGUT010000069.1:0-11342 GCA_041178745.1 Planctomycetota bacterium
ATCAATAAAGAGAACGCCATCCAAATGATCCACCTCATGCTGGACAATCCTGGCAAAGAATCCGGTGATGTCACTTTTCACCTCTTCACCCGAAAGGTTGTACGCATTCAGAAAAACCGTCTTAGGACGTACGATTGTTGCATTGATGCCAGGCAGGCTTAGGCATCCTTCTTCCAACTCTTCATTCCCACGCGGCTTGGAAATAACCGGGTTGATAAACACCAACTCCGCACCTTTCCCTTCTTGCCCCATTTCGTTCATCACAAACAGCCGCAATGGAACCCCCACCTGATTGGCAGCTAAGCCAACGCCGCGGTGTTCGTACATCAACCGAAACATTTCAGCGATCAAATCCCGCAACTGTCGATCCACACGCTGTATTGGTTTGGCCTGCCGACGTAGTGTAGGATGAGGGTAGTTGATGACGTCCACGTGCAACTCCGAGATCAAAAGGGTGGAAACTACCTCTATTGTTAAGTAAAGCAAGGAATTCGTAAACGGGAGAAGTTTTCTCATTCGCTTCAGCCGCTAAAAATAAGTGAGGCGAGCGTTTGAAAAAAGCTAAAATCCCAGCAAAATCAAACGAAACGCATCGGTGCACACTCTTTCGCGGATAAAGGACTGGGGAGATGGATTTTCAATGACAATTTCCGAAACGGAATCCTCAGATGCCCTGAGGTTGAAAAAACGCACGTGGGACGACCCGATCGCTGAATACGCACCCAAGCGTAACGCTTGGGCTGGAAGTCTTTCTTTTTTCTCACACCTGTTCCTTTTTTTGCTGCTCGCTTGGTTTTGGCAACCTGCAATTCGAGGTACAGGAGGCTCAGAGGATCGCCCCATCGGAATTGCTATGGTCAAGCCATCCCCGGCCGGACGTGAGTACTTTCTTGTCAATCCGCAATCTTCAACCGGAGCAGAAGGAGAAAACGATAATCGCTCCGATGCGGAGAAAGCATTGAGTGACGGTGGTGGGGCGACGACTGCTGCTCTGGACGTAAGTGAACTCTTGGAAGGACTTCAGTCGGATGGGGCTTCCGATTCAACCGGTGACATGAATCAAAAGTCTGGTAGCCTTGGAATTGGGGAAATCGCAGCCGAAATTGGCAATCCAGGCTCTATCCCCAAAGCCACGACAACCGTCTTCGGTGTAACAGGAAGCGGTACGAGGTTCGTCTATGTATTTGATCGCTCCGACAGCATGAATGGCTACCAAGGCCTTCCCCTCGCAACGGCCAAACGAGAATTAATCCAAAGCCTTCAAACACTGGATAAAGTGCATCAATTTCAGATCGTCTTTTACAACGATGCACCAACCCCCTTCAAAGCCGTTACGGACACGACCCCCAAAATGCTTTTCGGTGATGACCCAAGCAAGCAAGACGCAGAGTCTTTTGTGAGAGCCATGTTTGCCACTGGAGGCACCGAACATGCTGCAGCTCTACGCATGGGCCTTAGTATGGGTCCCGATGTAATTTTCTTTCTTACCGATGCGGCCGACCCACCCCTTAAAAATAGTCAACTTCAACAGATCGTAGATCGCGCCGTCAAAAATGGTACGACAATCCACTGCATTGAATTCGGCGCCGGCCCATCGGCTAGCGATGGAGGATGGATACGTCAACTTGCAGAAGAGACAACTGGTAAATACCGCTATGTCGATGTGCAATCGTTTTCGGGAGACAACCCTTGACTCTCCAGACCAACTACGGGCTGCAGAAAACTATTGCCATTGGTACTTTTGCAATCGCACTGACCCTATTGTCAGATGACATTCGGGCACAGCAAACGTCCGATTCAGTCGCGATTGACGAGAGCCCAACCACGAAGAACGCGCCACTGGAAGTGAAATTGGATCGACTCTGGTTCGGCCCGGGTAAGCCCAATCTAAACGATTCCTGGGAACTCTGGTCGTCTCATTATGTCGACGCAGAAATAATAAGACTCGATGCTGAACAACTGGAGGTCCGAGATCCTTCGGGGACGGTTAAGACGCTCGAGTTGAATCGTCTTATCTTCGTACAACCACAGTGGGACTCTGCCGAAGCAACCGAACTGAACACGCTCTACGAAAATGGCCAATTCGCTGAGTTTGCCAAGAAAGCCCCACCCGTTATCCAAAGTTCAATTGCTCCTTGGCAGCAACGCCTATTACTGGCGAAGCTCATTGCGAGCGCTGATTCGATTGGCAATCGTGTCCCTGCTGCAAAATTATTCATTTCACTTTGCGACAACTCCTCACCACCGATGCTGTTAAACTGCGCCCCTCTGAATTGGGCGCAGTCCGACTCGTCAGCGTCGATGAAGGAATTGTCCCAGCAATGGCTCAGCGATTCGCGAGAAGCCGCGATGCTAGTGGGAGCGAGTTGGTCCTTGTCAGACAATAGCAGAGACAAAGCGATTGAGACGTTGGAAAAATTAACGCGTTCCACCAACGACGCTATCTCTCAATTAGCAGAAGCACAACTTTGGCGAATCAAGCCCATCGGCCCCAAAAATCTCAGCGAAATCCTCCTTTGGCAAAACCGTCGCGATCATTTCCTTTTACCCCTTCAACTTGGCCCTACCGAATTGATTGCCGACCGCTGGAGATCCGCCCAGAAACCAACGCTCGCCGCCTTCGAATACCTTCGGATTGCCCTGCTGCACAAGGATCGGTACGATCGTCGACAATTCGCTTTGAAGCAGGCAGAGGCGTTACTAAATATGGCTGAACATCAAAATGATGCACAGAAACTTAAAGCCCTGTATGATGCTGCCACCAAACCATGATGGAAAACTTAGAACCTCGCTTATCTCATGGCTTGCCAAAAATCATCCAATCCGCATTCCATGTCGGTAAGGAACTATTCGCATGATGCACTTATTACTGGCCCAAGCTACAACTTCTGCCTCAGCACAAAACAACGTAACGGCGACCACCAGCGAATCCTCCGGTGGTTTCTTTGAAATTGTTTTCAGCGGCGGTATCGTCGGCATCAGCATCATGATCGGATTGATTTTGCTGTCGATGCTCGCTGCGTATCTCGTCTTCGAACAACTGATGACCCTGCGAAAGAAAGAGATACTTCCTGAAGGCTTAGCCGAACAGGTTCGACAATTGGTTGCTACGGGGAAAATCAAGGAAGCGGAACAACTTTGCCGCAATCAACCAAGCCCTCTCTCGTTCATCCTGATCAATGGACTGGCGGAAAGCGATCTTGGATGGGGTGGGGTCGAAAAGGCTCTCGAAGATGCCATCGCCGATCAAGCCGCTCGACTGTATCGCAAAATCGAATACCTTTCCGTGATCGGAAACATTGCGCCGATGATGGGATTGCTGGGAACTGTTACCGGAATGATCATGGCGTTTCGCGAAGTTGCTGTTTCTCAAGGAACTGCTGTTGCCGCCGATCTCGCCGAAGGTATCTACTCCGCTCTTGTCACAACCGTAGCAGGTCTGCTTATCGCTATTCCTGCCCTGGGAGCCTTTGCTGTTTTGCGCAACCGAGTCGACCAACTGATATCCGAATGCGCTTATGTAGCACAACAAGTATTCTCTCCCATCCGACGTAGAAATGCTCCTCCCTCACGCCCATCTTCCTCGGCCGTACCACCGCCACCAAAAGTTTAAGCGCAAGGATGGACCTCGCTATGCGTCTTCCCAATACTTCAATTCGAGGCGACATATCGATCAATATGACACCAATGATCGATGTTGTCTTTTTGCTAATCATCTTTTTTCTTGTTTCCAGTCACTTGGCTAAACAAGAAGCTAATGTCAAGCTCGACCTACCTATCGCAGCGTCCGGCCAACAGAATCTTTCCGACCGCCCACAACTCACATTAAATATCCTGACCGATGGTTCCTGGTCCTGTAATGGTCAAGCCATTGCTCAGGAACGTTTTCGCGAGATAGTTCGCAAAAGATACCAAGAGGAAGCGGGACAACTTAGAGTTAAGATTCGAATAGACCGGACCCAACCCTACGCCAAACTATCCGAAGCCCTGAAAATACTGGGCGAAGAAAAGGTTGGCGATCTCGTCTTTGGCGTCTACGAGAATGAAGTTTGATATGAGCGAAATATGAAAACAAACTTCCAGCCAGTTCGTAAATCGAGCAGCATGGACATCATGATGACGCCCATGATCGATGTGGTATTCCTATTGCTTATCTTTTTCTTGACAACATCCAGCTTTGAAAAAATCGAAATGCTGCTTCCATCGAGTGTAACAGAAGCCTCCGATACGGGTAAAGCAGGAAGCGCGGCTCCGACCGTCGAACCTCTTCAAACCGAAGTCGATGAGATCGTTGTGCAGCTCAACACAGGACCACAAGGTGAGCCGCGAATCGTACTCAACGATCAATCCTTAAATAGCCTGCCCGAGCTAATACAAAGACTCAAAGCGATTCGCAAAGTCCGTCGCGATGTTCCTGTCATCCTAGAGCCAACCAACGAAATCGCTACCCTCCATGTTATTGAAGCCTACGATGCGATACGTCAAATTGGTTTTTCCTCTGTCTTTCTAGCCACACGCTAGTCTTTGATGGTTTCTCCGAGAGTGTCACCTTACATCCCGCCAATCTAAAAATGACAACAGCCACTCCCACTACTTTACCCGCGTCCAACCCTACCGAGTCTCTCCCTGCGAAACAGGAAACCTCATCACGACTATTGTCGATCGATGCCTACCGAGGTTTCGTCATGTTTCTGATGATGGCTGAAATTCTTCAACTCAGCGGTCTGGCTGGAGAATATCCCGATAGCTCACTTTGCCAATGGCTAAAGTTTCATACAACGCATGTCGAATGGATCGGCTGCTCCTTGCACGACCTAATCCAACCGAGCTTTTCGTTTCTCGTCGGAGTCTCGCTGGCGTTTTCTCTGTTAAAACGATTTAGTCATCAGCAAAACACGATTAGAATTCTACTGCACGCAGCGTGGCGCAGCTTATTGTTGATTGGCTTGGGGATTTTTCTGCGCAGTCTTCATCGAGAGCAAACCTACTTTACTTTTGAAGATACTCTCACCCAGATCGGTTTAGGCTACTTCCCGTTAGTACTTATCGGGTTGGCTCGTCCCTATGTCACTTGGGTCGCCATAGCCCTCATCCTGGTCGGGTACTGGGCCCTCTTCGCTATGTACCCGCTGCCTAGTGAAGGCTTTGATATGACAAGCGTTGGCGTTCCAGCCGATTGGCCTCATTTGCTGGAAGGATTCGAAAAGCATTGGGATAAAAATACCAACCCAGCGTGGGCATTCGATCGTTGGTGGCTAAATCTTTTTCCACGCGAACAACCTTTCGAATTCAACCGCGGTGGCTATGCGACCTTAAGCTTTATTCCCACTCTTGCTACCATGCTGCTTGGCTTAGTCGCAGGCCGTTGGCTTACCGATCGCTCGATACCGAAGTCGCGAATACTGGGACAGTTGCTGCTTGCAGCGCTCATCTGCATAGCACTCGGATGGCTTGTTGGATTCCTGCATCTCTGTCCGATCGTCAAAAAAATCTGGACGCCAAGTTGGGTGCTATGGAGCGGAGGCTGGTGCTTTTTTCTGCTCGCAATCTTCCATTTCCTGCTTGATCAGCTGAATTGGGGACGCCTCTTTTTTCCGCTGATCGTCATCGGCGCAAACTCGATCGCAAGTTACGTCATGGCAGAAACGATTGCACCTTGGATCTCAGAGAATCTCACGAAACATTTCGGGACAAAACCGTTTGAAATCCTGGGAGATCCCTTTAGACCAATCTTACTAGGTGGCACCACGCTTGTTTGCATGTGGCTGATTCTTCACTGGATGTATCGCAATAAGGTCTTTGTAAAGATCTAGCCCAACACGTCATATTGAAAGTCCTCTGCACCGATAGCAGTAAGACTTGAAAGAGAAAAATCGGTAATCAGGTTGATACGACTGCCGATTTAGTTTCGGAGAGCGCTTGTCCGCTAGCAGATCATCAACGATCAAGCAGCATGAGTGTCGGAGCGATGGGTGGGAAAACGCAGGATGAACTGAGTACCTCGGCCTAAAGTGCTCTCTACACGAATTCGCCCAGCGTGCGCTTCGATGATTTCTCGACACGCTGACAAACCGAGCCCACTGCCACCCTTACCACTGCCATCGGGGCCTGATTTTGTGCTGAAGAAAGGATCGAATATACGGGGCAATACTTCCGGCGAAATTCCTTGCCCTGTATCGCGAATCGCCAGAGTTACGCTCCCACTTTCCTCTTCGTACGACAAATGCAGGGTCACGATTCCCCCATTGGGCATCGCTTGACGCGCATTGACCAACAAGTTGATCAGGACTCGCTGCAATTGACTGGCAATCGCTGAAATCACCGGCACCGAATCCAATCGCTTATCGACGGCGATTCGATACTTTTGAAGTTCTTTCTCCATCAACAACAAAGTGTCTTCGATCACCGCCCTCAGGTCAGTCGGTTCCATCTGACCGCTTCGATTTCGTGCCATCGAAAGAATGGTACCTGTCAATTTAGCGGCTCGATTCGATGCGTCGAGAATGCGTTGAAAAGCCTTATCTCGACTGGGCTCATCTTTGTATCGCAGACCAATCTTGGCATAGTTCAAGATCGTCGTCAGAAGATTGTTAAATTCGTGAGTGGTCGTGCTGGTCAATTCCCCGAGCGTTGCCAATCGCTGAAGATGATCGACGCGCGCCCTAAGAGCGGCAATTTCTTCCAATAGTTCTTCTTTCGAACCCTGCTCACTCGACATCAGAATACCCAGACTCCCTTTAAACCCTAAACCCCTCAAATAACACAAAGCTCGATCCCATCCTGGAACCCTTCATGTTCGGGAAATTAACTCTTCCCAACCAATCCGCTCTGCCTATCTTAAACATTCGAGATCGTTTCTGATTCTATTCTTGCTACCCATGGGAGCTATCGACTTAGTTGCCCCCTCATCTCCAATTCGACAGAGAGAATCTTGATCTTGCTTTAACGCATATCAAACGGCATGATCGCCTCACTGGATCCTTAGTGGGATCGCTGGATGACTGGCATTACCGGACGCATTTCCATGCATACCCTTGATTTATTGCAAATCGCTTTGGATACCGCTCGCCAGCAAGGTTATCAGATTCGTCGCGAATGGTTGGGGGGAATTGCCGCTGGAAGCTGCCGCATCGCTGGCAAAAAGATATTGTTTGTCGATGTTTCGCTGTCGATACTCGAGCAACTTGAGCAAGTCGCTTCGAGTCTCGCGAGCGATCCAGAGATTCTTCTTTCAGAAACTGCAGAACCGCTTGCGCGAGTGCTGCAAAGTTGTCGAGAAGCTAAACCTGCTTCGAGCCCAACAGACTCTCTTTTATCCAAACGACTAATTGCCAACAGTCGCTGAAATACTGCTGAATCCCAGAAAAACCGTCATGAGCAAAAGCGATTAGCATCGCCACGGCAATCACGTTGGCGGTTGGCAGGAAAAGCCAGCAGAATGTCCACCCGAGCTTTTGTAAATCCGATTGATCCTTATGCGTTTCAATCCAAGTTGAAATCAAGTGGAAGCCTAACGCAATTCCCAACGCGATTTCGGGCCAAGGCAAAAAGCTAAAGGGCATCAATATCGCCGGAAGCAACAGCACAAACGCAGCCGTGGGAAAGAAATAAGGTGCAACGGTGATCAACCAGTTCCCTTCCCCGATAAACTTTACGCGGCCACCTCGCTTCATACTCGCTTTAAAACTTACAACCTTGTGCCCTGTCAACCATGCAAAAATAGCATGTGTCAATTCATGCTCGAGCGTAATCACACCATTGCCCAACCATACGACCCAAGCAAAGTTTCGCCAAGCAAGCATACATCCAACCGCACCTGCTACCAACGGCCACACATCCAGCGGTTGCAAGAAACAACGCCCTGGCAATTGGAAAAAAGCGTATAAAGACAAAGGCAAACTGATCGCGCTAAGAGTAGCGGCTGGCCACTTCAGTCGATTCAATAAGTTATCGATGATTGCAGCGAGGCTAAGCAGCACCATTCCCAGCCACTCCAATACGCCGAGACACTCCAGCGCAAATTTCGACACTCCATCGACGCAATGGAAACAAAATCTACGACTTGACAGCCACTCGCTACGATAACTCTCGAAATAAAAAGAATTGCTTAAGATCCTAATGACATTTTAGGAAGAACAAGCTCCGAGGAAAGTTCATGTGTTTCAACCGAACCGAAAAGCGTCGTGGCACTGACGTCATGAATCAGAATATCCAGCAGCTGCCCTGCCTGTCTTTCATGGCCATCCCACACCACGATGCGATCGCACATTGTACGACCAGTCATTTGACGTAGCGGTCCCTGCTCGCCCCTCTTGATCGACACTTTACTGGGTCCTTCCACCAGAACCTCAACTCGGCTACCCAGAAATTTCAAGTTATCTTCGGCGCTGATCTCAGTTTGCACGCGAAGCAGTTCGTTGTTTCGCCACTGCTTGACATCAGCCGGAACATCGTCCGGCAACAGATCAGACGCCTTCGTCCCTGGGCGGACACTGTATTGAAAGATAAAGCTGTTTTTAAACCGGCAAGTCTTTACAAGGTCAACGGTCTTTTGAAAATCCTCATCGGTTTCGCCACAAAAACCGACGATAAAATCGCTCGATATCGCCGCATTGGGAAGGATCTTATTGATCCTTTCCATCATCTCCATGTAGTCGCCCACGGTGTAGCCACGTTTCATTCTCTTGAGCACTTCATCCGAACCGCTCTGAGCAGGAACGTGCAAGTAGCTGCAACACTTTGGCAAATCACGAACCGTTTCCAACAACTCAGCGGTCATATCCTTGGGATAATTGGTTACAAATTTAATTCGCTCCAAACCTTCGATCGGATGCAACATTCGCAGCAGGTCAGACATCTTGGTCACAGTACCACCATCCTTGTAGCGATAACTGTTGACGGTTTGCCCCAGCAACGTGATCTCTTTGCATCCCTGCTCAGCCAGGATTTTCGCCTCTTCTACGATCTGCTGCGGCGGACGGCCCTGCTCAGGACCGCGCGTCATCGGAACGATGCAATAGGTACAAAACTTGTCGCAACCAATTTGAATGCGCAAGTAAGCTTGGAACGGCGTTGGTCTCATCGTCGGATCTCGCAACGGATCAAACGATTCGTGACTGCGTCGAATTTCTTCCGCGGTACCATCTTTGCGAGAAAGACTAACCGCCATCTGTTTCCCTTCCCCCTCTTCAACCTTACCGATCAATTCGGGTATTCGATGCAATTGCCCCGGCCCGACAACGATGTCGACATACGGGGCACGTTCAAAAACAATCTTCTGATCTTTTTGGGCCATACAGCCCATGACGCCGATCACCTTTTGGGGAAAACGTTCCTTGAGTCGCTTCAATCTGGTAAGCGAACCATAAACCTTTTCTTCCGCATTCTCGCGAACACTGCATGTATTAAACAGAATCGTATCAGCATTCTCTAGATCGCGAGTCAACTGATAACCTTGTCGCCTTAGGCTGGCAACCACCATCTCACTATCCAGAACATTCATCTGGCAGCCAACGGTTTCAATATAGAGTCGTTTCGGGTTGCTGTTCTCGCTCTGTTCTGCCGCTTCAGTCATTTCCAAATCGCTTTTCTTGATTTCTAACTCTCTAACTCATTCTTTGAATTCAACGCATCCTCTTCATCCTGCTGCTTGCGAATAGCCCTCGCTTTGGCAATCACTCTGGCACGGGCTTTTTGGTCATCTACGAACGCTCTCAAGAGTCGTCCTAACTCCCAATGCCTCTGCAACGCAATCGCCCCTAAAGCCCAGAAGCCAAACGCGACCCCAAGTATGTAAAGCCAGATCGTAGGATTGAACATTTTGCGACTCCCTTCGTCACAACATACGCGACTTCACATCACGCATCTCTTTCCAAATCCGATGAGGTTACTGCGACGCTAACCACGATCCGATTCACCCACCTCCGCTCGACCCGTCCCCATAACTACTTGCGGCCATCGTCAAAAGCCTAACCTTACGGCACACACCGCGAGAAAAAAGCTTCTAGGATCACCACTCATAGGTTGCAAACCGTAACTTCCAAACACCACCGGTGTCACCGGAGCAGCAACTCGTCGATTGGGGATGCGACAAAACCACCCTTTCGGCAAGTCATTGCATATCCAGGGTCAGAAAGTCCTAGCAAGATCCTCTGTATAGTAACATCGTTGCCCCATTTAGAGGAGTGAGAAATTGAGCTCTGCCAGGGCAGCAGGTACCGAACCAGTAAAGTTTCCAAGATATCACAGCACACCCCCCCTCTTTTCGGAGTAAAAACAGTGCGGTACAAGTAAAAGATCTTTCCGGTTCTTTTCCCCTATCGCGAGACTCCATTTATGAATTTTTTGGTGATTCCCGTTTTGCTTTTAGGACTAGTTAATGAAGGTATTGAAACCAAGTTTGTCCCAAATGGGGTGACAAGCAAGGTAGGTGGTTACCGTCCTATCCGATCGGAAATGAACGCCCCCGCTGAAGACATCAAGAAAGCGCCAGAAGGCTTGGTCGCCCCCAAATATGGTAAGTTAATCTTGGGCGAAAAGACTTGGTCCTACATTCTCGATGAACCGGAAGATGCTCCTGCCAAACTGTTCATTGACTCAAACGGCGATGGTGATCTAACCAATGACCCTGCAGCCAAATGGGAAGCAAAGAAAGCAGGGGAATTCACCATGCACAGCGGCAATGGTGAACTCGATCTAGGCGATGGCAAAATCGGCGCGATCAACCTCTACCGATTCGACCCTAAAGATCCATCTCGCGAAATCCTTAAGAACACACTTCTCTATTACACCGACTTTGGATATGAGGTCACCGTTGACCTAGACGGTAAAAAGTTTTCGTCCTTCCTGGCCGGTGCTCCAGGCGACAAGACCTCACTGGCGATCGATCGGGACAACAATGGCGACATCAGTCCTCGTCGAGAACGCATCATGGTTGGCAAACCATTTAACTTCACGGGCACCACCTACGTTTTGAACCTCAAAGAGGGCGCACTAAGTCTTGATAAAGCTTCGGAAGAACTGCCAATTGCGCCACTTCCTCCGAATCTTACCATCGGCCAAAAGGCTATCGAATTCAGCATGGAAGATATGGCTGGAAACAAAGTCGACTTCCCTAAATCGTTTGCCGGTAAACTTGTAATGCTCGATTTTTGGGCTACTTGGTGCGGACCATGCATCGGCGAAATTCCGAACATGAAACAAGCCTATGCTGACCATCATGAAAAAGGTTTCGAGATTTTAGGAATCAGTTTTGACGACAAGGAAATGGCCGAAAAAATCAAAGAGTTCACCGCTGAAAAGGAAATGCCATGGCAACAAATCTACGAAGGCAAGCTATGGGA
>JBEGUT010000070.1:0-11329 GCA_041178745.1 Planctomycetota bacterium
GACTCGCACCGCGCAGTACCACCGAGCAAAATAGGAATAGAAAAACTTTTACATGGAAAGTCCAATGTCATCGTCTAGCTCACCAAAGGAATCCTTGGTAACGGGAAGAGTGGTAGAGCTTATTCGCTTTGAGAAAACCACTGCGCAGCAAAACGCAAACGTTTTGCCCATCGCTTCACCTGACAAATGGTGCGCGATCTCTTTGCACTCCCATACGGTGAAGGGAACCGACTCAACAACTTACGATTCGGTCGATCTTGAGTTACTCACAATCACTCCCGAAACTATCGACGAAGCCAGGTGGTTGGACCAAGCTCGTGAATGGTGCGATCATCGCAATTCTCAATCCGCCAGGAAATCGACTCTTATCAGTCTTCATGGAGTTGATATTCTCTGGATTAACTCGAGAGCCGTTATCCACGCACCACAAGAAAAATTAGCGACAGTGCGCAAAGCATTGATCGAATTCGCTTTTGTTGAACGTGAACTCGCTGGCGTCGAAGATGCGATCACAAATAGCTGGGCAAGCTTGGAGAATGACGCGCCACTTGCCTATCAATTCAAGGAACAAGCTGTTTCTCGCAAAGAGGCGCTCGGCGAACGATTTCGAAATATTATCGCAGTGCGCGCTCGATTATCCAAACTGATCCCCTTGGCCGTACAAGCTGCTCAGTATCCACCTACGCTTGAGAGTCAAACCGCCGAACGATTGCGCGAGAGAATGCGCATTGAAGACAGGCTCGACGTTGCAGAGCGACAAATCGAAGCTTTTGAAAGAGTCTACGATATGTGCGGTCAACGCTCTAGCGATTATATGCTCGCCAGATCGGGTCATATCCTGGAATGGATCATCATTATTTTGCTCGCCGTTCAAACCATCCTGACCGTCATCGACCTGATGCCTAGCACCGGAACTTAAGCGCATGCGTTATTCGTCGATCGACATCATGCGAACTGTCGCCATCACTTTGATGGTGCTTGTTCACTTTATGGAAAATCTATCGGGGCGCGATGTCTGGAATCCAGCTGGTTTTGGCGCCCCCTTTTTCGCTTTTCTCGCAGGTGTCAGTTACTCGATTTGGACGCGCAGCCAAGAAAACAAGAAACGCTCCGACGAACACATCCTGAAGGTTAGCATTCGTCGCGGGCTCTTCCTAATAGGCTTAGGATTTTTGTTCAATGTGCTAGTTTGGTTGCCGGAGGACACCTTTAATTGGGATGTCCTAACCTATATCGGCTCTGCCTTGCTTGTGTTGAGCCTCATGCGCAATCTACCACCTGTTGTCATCCTGCTTGCTGCAGCGACATTTTGCTTAGCCAGTCCATTCCTTCAGAAATTGGCTGAGTATCCTGAGTACTGGACCGAAGGGTATTTTCAGTACGATCTCACGCTCAGCGATGTCTTGATCGGCTATTTAGTGACTGGCTACTTCCCTTTATTTCCCTGGCTAGCTCTGCCTCTAATTGGCTTCACTGTCGGAAAATACATGCTGAATGGCAAAGAGTTTCAGAGTGAAAGAACTCTTCGAATCGGCATTACAGGGGCGACCTTCATCGCCCTAAGCTTTGTATTACAAGCAATCCATAGTTACTTACCACAGCAAATGGTTATCAATCCGATTAAAGCGTGGACGATGTTTCCCGCCTCGCTTGCCTACCTCGCCGGTACCATTGGCATGACACTCTTTTCATTATCTCTGCTACACACATTTGTTGATCAGAATCCTAAATGGAACTGCGGTAATCCGGTGATTCAGGTCGCAAGCACCTTCAGCCCCCACTCGTTAACAGTGTATTTGCTCCACCAAATCGTCCATATTTGGCCGTTATGGATCTACGGAGTCATCCAAGGTAAAGATATTGATTTCTACTGGGGCCAAGCGTTCGAAGTGACCTACTCGATCCCACTAGCCGCTATCTTCATGATTCTTTGCTACTTCTTTCTCCGTTGGCTCGATCGAACAGGACGTCACGGCGTGGAATACTGGATGCGATGGATTTGCGATTAACTACCTCGCATAGCTTCTTTGCTATAACTCTATCGAAACTTCTCAATCACTACGTCGAGATCGGTCAACGATTCCTTGCTGCGTCAAGAGTATGAGCCTTGACGCAGCTCATTGAGAAATCGAGCGAAACGTTAGCTATTCATTGGCTTGACGATCTTCGGCTTGTGAAGCCAGCGACCTCCATGGCTGAAGTCTTGCCATCCTTGCTTGAGCCAATTCAACAAGGCAGATGCCAGCCAGAGCGCCCACAGCAACATGAAGAGCCGGTAATACCAAAGCGATATGGAGATTACCCATGGCTGTGACAGCATCTTATCTTGAGTCTGCGGCTCGAACCATTTCAGGTAGTTTCCATACGATCCATTTCCAACCACAAACATCTCTGGCTCACCCAGTAGTCCTTTGCCAACCACCGCGATGAAAATGCCGAGGGCGATGAACGTTAAAAGAATCAAACCAAGCTGCAAAAAATTGAAACCAATGTGATTCATCGATTGAGGATCCTGCTTTCCTCTCCAGGCCATTGCGAAAATCCAACCGACAACGATCAGTCCAGCCAATGCGTGGAGTTGCGTCAATCCAAGTGCAAGAAGTATCCACTCGTAAGATTTCAAAGGAGTATTACCTTTGAGGCTCAGAATTATCGCAAAGAGAATCGATGAAATTAAGAAAACCCAAAGACGCACAGCTGGTCCACGCAGCGGCCCATTTGCCCACAACACCCATCGATTAGAAGGCACCGAAAGTGTTGTTGTCACATTAGCACTTGAAACAGGAAGCTCCACTGCACGAACCTTAACCGAAGTTGTTAACTGTTCGTCGACACCCGTTAGAAGCTTCACTTCTTGTCGACCAGGTTGCAAAGGAACGATTACCTGATCTCCATTTCTTCGGACAGGTTGCTTTCGGCCTGCCACTGAGAGCGTATTCACTTCCGTATTAGGTGAGAGGTTGATTGCAAATTCACCCCCAAGACTTGACTCGACCTGTATGACAAGTTCAGAGGTTATCTGCCTTGCTCCAAGGTTCACCTCTTGCAAAACACTTTGTACAGTTAACTCTTCACCGGCAATCGCTTTGGGGCGTCGAATATCTAACTTCACCTGCTCACCTGGCCATACCTGCCATACGGGTAGCAATTCGGTTTGAGCAGCTTCGTAGATCGGTTGCTGCCCACTGATATTAATATTCCAGACCGCCGAACTCATGAGCACCCAGCGTTCGACGTATTGATTTGTCTCCGCTGCTAATAAAGTGATTTGCTCAACCAGTGGCAATTCACTTTCCCAAGAGTAACTCGACTGATCTGGCCCTAAGTTCACTTCGATCATTCCCTCTGATTGATCGCTTGTTGAACTTACAACCCGCTCCCCAGTGAGCAGAGGAATCTTCATCGAAATCGCTTTACCGGGGGCCGACAGCCGCGAAACCGTATTGTAGACCTTCCACTGCAAACCGATCTCCAGCTTCCTCTCAATCGAAACAATGGGACGAAACACCCGCTGATCATACTTCGCCTCTTGTTCTCCAATTTTTTCAACCTTGGTGAAGAACAACTGATTTCCCGGCACCCCATTAGGCTGCACTCCAACCACATTCCATTGCGGCGCATCGACGGTTACTTGTCGAGGTACAAGTGTAAATCCTAAAACCCATTCATTGGTATCTATTACCATCCCATCGACGATCAAGCGATGAACGCCCTTGGGTACTACTGTCCAAAGAAATCCATCTTCACGTCTAGACACGATAAGGTCTTTCGCGTTTCCTTCGCCACTCTCCGTATCAAGCTTTACCGACCGAGGCGACCAAACTGGAAACTTACCTGGAATCGGTATCGCCACATCTTCAGCAGCGTGTACCTCTAGTTTCATCGTTAGAACATTATCTTGAAGCTTTAGATCCAATGATGTGATATCAGCTGCGTTAGGATAGGCCTCGGAGGGAGTAAGAAGTCGTTCGCGGAGTGTATCCAGCATAGCAGAATCCGGGAATTGAGCTTGAGCGGAACCGCTTGCCCAAAGCATCATCGGTAGAACCAGGGCGGCTGTTGCGACGCGAGGAGCCTTTCCAAAAATTAAAGGCTTCATGCGAATCAATAAGGCAGCAAGCAATAACAGCAGAATCGATCGCACAACTGCAATCACTTGATGCAGAGACCTTGAAAGGTAGATGGGCTGTATGGTTTGCTCCTTCTTGACCGGGCTAGACCAATAGCATTCGACCACGTTGCCATTCCAACTGGGAAGTGCTGGACCAGTTTGCGTTCGCGCGGTGGGATCAAACTTCAGATTGGCTGTCTGCGTTACTTGCTGCTGACTTACTTTCGACTCAACAGATTGCATGGGTGGGATATTCTGAGACAACCCCTTATCTACATTAGGTGGAAATGATTCTTGCAATACCTCCAATACCTCGGAGTCTCGGGCAGCGCTCATCGGTTGGTAAGCAGAGGACCACCATCCGACCATCGGGCGTGAACCATAAGGCATGCCCACCTGCTCCAGTTGCGGGTAGAGAACAAACTGCACCTGCCTAGCTACAAATGGCACAAGGCTAAGAAGCAACACCCCTAACGCCGCAAATCGCCATACCTGAATCCATGATCGAGCCGTTCCGCTGGGAATTACCTTCAACAGCGCGATAGGCATCAGCAACAAAATCCACGTCCAACGTGGTGAACCAGGTTCATGGTAGCTCAAACCAAAAGCGACTAACGCTAATATTCCCGCGGGCACTCCCCACATACGATAGACGGCTAAAGAAAAGACCAAGAGAATAAACAGATCGAGCAGATTCCAGGCGGTCAGCCAGTCACCATAGACGTCGTCCGCGCCGAATACCGCCAATGCTCGCCAACCAGGGGGCAGTGAGAAGGTCAATTGCAGAGAATCTGCGTCAGCCTCCCATCCGCTTGCTGGAATTGACGTCGCGCGTTCGATTCGTCCGATCGCTTCCAATCGTGGAACACGATTACGAATTTCGACTCCAGGCTTTCCCGTAACAGGATTGGCCGTGATCAATTGCCGTTCGCCATTGATTCGCACCACACCCAACGCATGATCTTCCGCGGCATCCAGCCGCCACGTTTGCTGCAGATCACCTTTCAGTTGGTCTTGGTAGGTGATTCCCTCCCCACCGTCGTCTAACCAAAATCTTCGCTCGACCGAAAATCCCTTAGGCCGCGCGTCTCCCATACCTCTCATCTTTTCAACCAGCTTGAAGCTGCTATTGACCGGCCACTGAAAAACAGGCCAGGATCGCCAAGCATCCGGAAAAGTCGTTTGCTGTACATCGACAGATACAAGCCCATCGATCTCAGCTGAACGAAATTGGGGCTGCCCCATAAAGCCAATCAATTCCGACTCGACCTTTGATACACTTCCTGGCGCATAGCGAAACTCTTGCAGAGGCTGGTTCCTGAAGCTATCGATATCAATCAACCAATTGCCTGGGCGCACTTGTACTTTTGCTCGCCCAGCTTCATCAACAGCAATCGGCACGACGCTTTCTACACGCGATAACTGCCAACCTTCAGGAAGCAAATTACCAAGATCCTCTTCGCGACTTTTACCCGATACACTGAGTTCCACTTTGGTTCGGAGCCACATCGGAATGCCGTCCTCGAGCATTCGATAGATTTTGATCGTGATCGTATTCTGCACCGCGCTTTCAGTTTGCTGCCGACGTAGCCAAAGGTGACCATTGGAGTCCCAGTTCGGGAAAGGAACTTCGCTGTTGTCGAGTTTCAACGAGACGATACCAATCGACTTAGGAATCAAAAGACGCTGCGGCATCTCCTTCCACTGAAATTCTCCTTCGACTCGATAACGGCCAGGAGAAAGTTCCACCGAAGGAATGCCCTCTCTCGGAAGTACGACGAGTTTAGTCTTCGGCGCAGTATCTGCCGCATCAGAACTTGAAGCGTTCAAAGTAATCGCAGTCACATTGATAGGCCATGCTTCTTCTTCGCCAGGTAACGGCAGCCAACTTTTACTGAATACCTGGACGTCAAACTCCCAGGTTGCAGCCTCCGACTTAACATCCAAGCTCAACGCTGATGGCCAAATCGGTAGGGGAGTCTGAGCGTTATTGAAGGGCTTAGGTGCCAATCGAAAATCGGTGCCCCACAAGACCCAAGGCTTCCAAGGCTGAAGGGATTCCGGTATCTCTGGCTGCTGCGCTAGAAGCGAAATGGAGGGAGACAGGACCAAGCCTATGAGCAAGGCCAAAACGGAACCACCGAACGACCATTTTGTTGTCGTCATAAACTCGACTCCCACTATCTGTTCAATGAATCTTTGCCGCCGCGCGCGAAATCGCTCACTTCATTTCACACCCCTGCGACTAGTAAACCACGAAAATGGGTTACTAAATACCATTGTAGGTTAAGTCTCACAAGAATTCATGATTCCCGCAGGAACTGGCAACTATGGCAACACGCCAACAGTGCAATCCACATGCCTGACGGCGAGAGAGAGTAAGAATATCAGGAAAATACTATTTGTAGGGCCGCGGGTAACTAAAGCGATACGCGGCCCCTCCAGCCCACAACCAAACCATCCAGAAAAAATTTATCGCGAAACACGTGCGATAAGATAAAGCGTGTAATTCCGACGTAGCTAATCGGTCCATCGGTTGGGTCGGAAAACGAAAAAACCCGACTCATCGCCGGGTTTCTTCTGCAGGGAAAACGTCCGAAGACGACTCCCCTTCTCATTGGTTGTTCACCAAAATTTTAGGGTGAGATCAAGTCTTTGCGGAAACAAACACCTTGACGCTCTTGTACACCAAGTCAACCTGACGCGAGATCAGCGATGGGCCATTGAAATCGGGATAGATATCGTTGGGCGAGTCGGCTGCTGTATCTATTGCTAAGTGTAACTTGAGACCTCTCAGGTGCTCAGGGATCGTAAACGTTTTCGGATCATGACAACTATTAAGCATGATCAGGAAGTCACGTCCTTCACCCTTGGGATCGTCCTGCAGGGGTGGAGCCGTTAACCATACCATCAGAGAGCCATCGGTTTGATCCCAGTTCAGCGGATGACCGTGGGTGTTAAACCAAGCAACATCCGGCACTCCGCGATGATCTCGCGGATTGCCCGCCAGGAAACGAGTCCTTCTCAGAGTCGGTTGACTTCGACGAATTTGAATAGCCCCGCGTACGAAGTCCAGCAGTCCTTCATTGCGCTTGATCAGCCCCCAATTGAACCACGAGATTTCATTATCTTGGCAATAGGCATTGTTGTTGCCGCGCTGTGTTCGGCGGCATTCATCACCCATGACCAACATCGGCACACCCTGGCTCAGCAAAAGCGTTGCCAACATGTTCTTGATTTGCCGTGTCCTCAACTGCTCAATGGATTTCTTGCGAGAGGGACCTTCCACCCCGTAGTTATCACTACAGTTATGGTTATCGCCGTCACGATTACCTTCGCCATTTGCTTCATTATGCTTGTCTTTAAAACTAACAAGATCATTCAAAGTGAAGCCATCATGCGAGGTGATAAAATTGATGCTGCAGAACGGCGCTCGACCTGCATGCTCGTAGAGATCCGAAGAACCTGCGAGCCGCGTTGCCATAGCGCCGGTCATACCAAAGTCACCACGCCAGTAACGACGAATGTCATCACGATATCGACCGTTCCACTCTGCCCATCTTAAATCACCAAACGAGCCAACTTGGTATGCCCCAGCGGCGTCCCATGCCTCGGCGATAATTTTCGTATCCGCCAGCATCGGATCTTCGGCAATCATTTCAACCAAGGGTGGGTTAGGCATCAAATTACCATAGCGATCTCGACTTAAGATCGATGCAAGATCGAATCGGAAACCATCGACATGGTAGTTGTGTACCCAATGACGCAAGCAATGAAATATCAATTCACGCCCAATTGGATGATTACCATTGAACGTATTACCGCAACCGCTGTAATTGCTGTAATGACTTCCACCGCTGTTGAGAATGTAATAAACTTGGTTTTCAAGACCTTTAAAGGAAAGGACCGGACCATGCTCATTCCCTTCGCAAGTGTGATTGAAGACAACGTCTAAAATCACTTCAATGCCCGCTTGATGAAGTGCCTTCACCATCTGCTTGAACTCGACCACCTGAGCGCCAGGCTCATTACTACATGCGTAGCCTCGATGTGGTGCAAAGAATGCCATGGGATCGTAGCCCCAATAATTCGGCCTCTCAGGCTTATTGCCATGGATGTCAAAAATTGGAAACTCATGCACTGGCATTAATTCAACAGCGGTGATTCCCAGGCTCTTCAAGTAAGGAATCTTCTCGATCACCCCCAGATAGCTGCCTGGATTTTTCACCTTAGCGGTCTTACTCTTGGTGAATCCTCGAACGTGCATCTCGTAGATGATGGTTTCAGACAGTGGGCGTCTAAGGTGGCGATCACCTTCCCAGTTGAAATAATCATCTACAACCACACACTTCGGAGGTCGAATAACGCCGTCTGTACTCCGCTGGAAACAACCTGCGAGCGCTTTGGCGAAAGGATCTATCAACCGAGCATTACCGTCGAACCACTGACCCGTTTCCGGATCGAATGGGCCGTTGGCTTGAAAGTGATACAGTTGGCCGGGACCAATGCCGGGTACAAAAACACTCCACATATCCCCCCACCGATCAGTTTCTCGATTGAACTCGATCACTTCGGAAGGTTCGCGATCCTCGACACGGTCATAGAGCAGCAACCGCATCGCTGTGGCAGATCGACTAAACATAACAAATTGAACACCCCGTTCATTCACGACCGCTCCATAAGGAAGCTGGTAGGAAAATTGAAGTTCGGGATGAGGGTGACGCATGAGCATAGAGGCCGAATCCTTCTCCTTCGCGCAATAGGCTTATCCAGATGACATGGCAAACATACCACCGCATCTAGAACTCATTGAGTCATTTTGGCTCACATCGAACCAAATAACGTTGAAGGTGTGCACAACACACCACCAAGCCAAACGCTACCGAATCGGCCTAACCTTTCGATCCAGAAAAATATTCCGGTAAGTCTCACAAAGATACTGCAACTTACGTCACAATATGAAAACCAACAACGACTGTTTGCCGCAAACGAGATGAATCGAACCTCGGAGAACGAGTTATCGAATCAACATCTTCGGGTTACAACTAGCGGCTATCATACACGCAGCCAACTGCCAAACCTCATACCCGCTAATACCGCTACAAGCCCACCCACCAAATTCAACAGTACGACCACCATCGCCGCTAAAGGGCGATCATTTTGCAACAACTTGATCGTTTCGAGACTCAAAGAACTGAAGGTTGTTAAACCACCAAGTAGTCCCACTCGGAAAGTTACCTCCCAATACGAATTCAACCAGCCATCTCTTTGCGCACAATGAAAGAGCCAACCGATCGCGAATGACCCCAGCAGATTTGCAATAGCGGTGCCCCAAGGAAAAGCGTCCCCTAACCATTTCAGTGCGATTTGGTTGCAACCGTGTCGGCAAAGCGAACCAATCATGCCACCTAATCCAATTGCAAGCCACAAGTTCCAATTCATGAATCTGAATCCTGTTTAAGGTCGAAGCTACTTCCGAGGAGGCGGGAACTATCGCGTCCCGAGGGGCATCGTACCGGTATCGCTACAGCGGTTGAAATTGGTATTGCTCGTTAATGTTGGGAAAATTGGGCTGATAAGAACTACTTTTTGGGTTGAAAGGGTGTCGCCGGTTCGATTGACCCTTGAGCAACCCAAAATTCCGGCAAGAATAGGATAGCCTTAGGCAACCCACACACCACCCGAGGCAGCGACATACTTTTTACGTACCCCCCAGAAAGCGATCAAGAAATGCTATTCCGGTGGGGTACCAAGCTAGAGAGCAGGAGGAAGGTTTTAAAATGGCCAGCGGTCAAGTTAGTCGATCCACAAAAGTTATGACGGGAGCAGATATCCTTGTACAGTCATTGGTGGATCATGGAGTGGAGGTGATTTTTGCGTATCCAGGTGGTTGCAGCATGCCGATGCACCAATCGCTGACTCGCTACTCCAAAGACCTTCGAACGATTCTTCCGCGGCACGAGCAGGGTGGGGCGTTCGCCGCACAAGGCTACTCGCGTTCGACCGGTAAACCGGGCGTGGTCATGGCGACCAGTGGCCCCGGCGCGACCAACTTGGTTACCGCGATCGCAGATGCCAAACTGGATAGTATTCCCTTGATCGCCATCACAGGCCAAGTTCCCACACGTGCAATCGGAACCGATGCCTTCCAGGAAACACCTATCATTGAAGTCTGCCGCGGCATCACTAAACATCATTACTTGGTAACGCGAGTCGATGACCTCCCTCGCATTATGAAGGAAGCATTTCATATCGCCACCACGGGTCGCCCGGGCCCAGTGATTATCGATATGCCTAAGGACGTCCAACTCGATCGCTGTGAAGTCGACTGGGATGTGCCGATGAATTTGCCTGGTTACAAGGTTATTAAACCACTTGCTCGAGAAGAACAAATTCGACAAGTGGCCGCCGCAATCAAACATGCGAAACGCCCTATTCTCTACGCCGGTGGCGGGATCATCTCGGCCGAAGCCTCCGAGGAACTTCGAGAATTGGTAAGACTGACTGGTATACCGATCACGATGACGGTGATGGGCTTGGGCACCTACCCAGGTAGCGAAGAACTTTCGCTAGATATGTTAGGCATGCACGGTAGCGCCTACGCCAACTATGCGGTTCGCGACTGCGACTTGCTACTGGCGCTAGGAGTTCGCTTCGATGATCGCGTGACTGGTCGAGTCGAATCGTTTGCCAAGAACGCGAAAATCGTTCATATCGATATCGATGCCTCGGAAATCAACAAAAACAAAGTCGCGCATATCCCGATCTGCAGCGACATTAAATACGCACTGCAGCGCCTCAATGCGATCGTCGAAGCTCCGGAAGATATCTCCGCTTGGGTCAAACATTGCAAAGAACTTAAAGCCAAACACCCCTTTCACTACGACGTCGAGTTCGATGGGATTCTCCAACAGCATGCGATTCGCACGCTTTCGGAACTCACAGCGGATCGAGAAACGTACGTCTCCGTCGGTGTTGGCCAACACCAGATGTGGGCGGCACAGTTTTTCAAGTTCCAACGACCACGAGCTTGGATGTCTAGCTCCGGCCTAGGCACCATGGGCTTCGGTCTGCCTGCAGCCATGGGAGTCCAGGCAGCTCATCCCAACGCAATCGTCATCGACATCGATGGCGATGGTAGCTTCCAAATGAATATCCAAGAATTAGCTACTTGCCACTGCGAAAATCTACCTGTTAAGGTGCTACTGCTAAACAATC
>JBEGUT010000071.1:0-11245 GCA_041178745.1 Planctomycetota bacterium
TGTTGACCGAAATGGTCTGAATTTTGAGCAGAGAGTTATCGGGGCTGGTCCTACTCTCCTTCTGGTTGAGTGTAAAGAGGATCAGTTCTGGTTAAAGTTGGACTTAGGCCATCATGTAGAGTGTGATGGTTTGGAGTCATTTGGGCGTGCCAGTCCTTTAATGTTTCAGTGATAAAAACGGATGGGTGGCAGAGCGGTTTAATGCACCGGTCTTGAAAACCGGAGTAGTCGAAAGGCTACCGGGGGTTCGAATCCCTCCCCATCCGCTTTCTTCTTCGGTCGGCCTGTTCGCAGGTTCTAGTGTCGGCCGTTTCTCCGCGTCTTCTGTGTCGGCCTCCTCATGCATGAGTGTTTCTAAGTTTGGTAGCTAATTTTGCAGCGATTGCGATCGGCTCATTGTGGAGGGAGTGCAGGTGCAAAAAGTTGATTTAAGGGATGGAGGCGTGTTGCTCTACGAGGAGGAGTTCCTGCATAAGGAGTTAGCAGACCGTTATTTTCGCGAGCTTCGTGATGAATGTGCATGGGAGCAAAAACCCGGGATCTTCGGGCATTTGCAACCGCGGTTGATTGCATCCTACGGCGATCACGGAATCACTTATAGATACTCGGGAGTAGACAACGTTGCATTGCCATGGACTTCGACTCTTCTAGAAATAAAAGAGCGATTGCAGGCGGTTTATGGAGAGTACAACTATTGCTTGCTCAATCGTTACCGCAACGGGGCGGATAGTATGGGGTGGCACGCTGACAATGAGCCTGAGATGGGGAATGTCATTGGTTCGCTTTCTTTAGGGGAGACAAGGAAGTTTCGCATCCGACATAACACGACTAGGGAGACTCAAACCTTTTTGGTGCGAAATGGAACCTTGATTGTTATGGCAGGCAATATGCAGCAATTTTGGCAACATGAGGTTCCCAAAACCAAGATGATTATCGGTGAAAGAATTAATCTTACGTTTAGAAAAATCACTATCAAGTAAGTTGGAGTGAGGTGTCATTTGGCATCGTTCAACACTTCGCAGGTAAGCTCTGATTCCGGCAGTTGTGGGCTTGCAGAAAAGTGTAAGGCCAACGCAGGTCCGAATCCGCGTTGGATCCATCGTAGCGAATCTTAAGAGTTGGGATTTCCTAGAGTGTTTTCGATGATTGGGTTTACAGGTTGGTTTCACAGAGTGGTTTTACAAAGAGCTATCGCGATAGGCTTCTCGGTAAAGGGTTAAAAACGCAGTGCTAATTTTGCATTATCTCGTGAAGCAGATGTTTGGCATCGTAGGCGATTGCGGTGACCCATAGGACATAGCGAATGTCGACTCCTATGGAACGGCTGTAATCGGCGTTCCACGCGAAGTCGTTGATGGTTGCTTCAAAGCAGCGATCAAAATTTACGCCGACCAGTTCTCCATTTTTGTTGAGTACTGGACTGCCGGAGTTTCCACCTGTAGTGTCGGTATCGTAAAGAATGGCAACAGGAACTTGTTTCAGTTCAGGATGAAGGTAATTCCCAAATTCGCCAGCTTCATATTTTTCCAGAACTGGTTTCGGGGTGATGAAAGGGTCGATACCGGTGGTTTTTTCGATGACACCTTGTAGCGTCGAGATGGGCCGTTTGATAATCGCATCGGAGGGAGTGTACTGTTTTACGTGGCCGGAGGTAAATCGTAAGGTAGCATTGGCATCGGGAATAAAAGAGTTGGCTAGAAACTCGCGCTTGATGTCAATGAGGTCGCTGTAGAGTTGGCCTAGCTGGCCGTCCCGATCCTTTTCGATATCCCGAATCTTGATATACGTGGGATAGAGGTCGAGCAGTAGGTTAAGCAGTGGATCCTTCAACTTTCGCAACTCTTCGGGATTGCTCTGAAGGCATGTTTCAATGAACGGCCATTGGCCTAGTCGGGTTGCTGAGATCATATCTTCCGCGATTTTTATCGGATCGTGTCCAGCCAGCAAATTCTCTAGCGGTTCGACTCGCGCATTTTCCGAAACGGCTTTTAGACGACTCAGCATGCCGGCTAGCATGATCGCGTCTGTGGCCTGATGCCAGTCGCTTGAAGCAACTTTTAGGTTCGCAAGAGATTGATCAAAATTACGGTCCATGTAGGGTGTTTCTCGTTGCATATCGGGTTTCGCGCGTTCGTAGGCAGCGTCGACTACGAACCAGCCGAATGACGCGGCACGACAAGCAGAGCGAAGTTCAGCAAGGTTCATTTCCAGGGGCGCCGCTTTACTGATTTCTAAGTAGATCGACTCTATTTTCTTGAGAGTATCGCCGTATTTGAGTTTCCGCTCGGGATCGCTATCGATGAACTTTTGCAGAGCGTTTTCTTCCGCCAGTTTCTGTTCTACAATTTTTGCTCGGCCGATCCCCTTAAGTTGTCCGCGTGATCGCTTTTCGACATTAGCCAGTGATTTAGTACGAGTTGCATGTTTAATGGCGATAGCTCGATCTTGAGTTCCAGCAGCATCCATTACGCCGATTTGCCATTGGTATAGCTCTACGATAGTAGGTAGCCGGATGTCGCGTTCATATTTCATGAAGCTAGCTGTTTTATGGCGTACTGTTCGTCCTGGATAGCCAAGCAGGAAAACAGCATCATTCTCGTTGACGCCCGATGGGTTGACTCGAATAACCCGTTTAGGCTTGTAGGGTACGTTGTCCTTGGAGTAGGTGGCTGAAGAGCCATCGGGAGCTGTGTAAGCTCTCATAAATGAGAAATCACCCGTATGTCTTGGCCACTCCCAGTTGTCGACTTCGCCACCGAAATTGCCGATCGAAGCTGGTGGGGCAAAGACGAGGCGAACATCTTTGAGGTAAGTGTAAAGAAAGAGATAGTAGGTTTTGCCAGCGAACATCTCCGCTACTTCAGCCCGCAGTCCGGCGTGTTCTTTTTCGGCTTGGATTTCCAGTTCCTTTCGACGCTGCTCGATCGCTTTGGCTCGCTCTACACCACTCATTTTGTCGTTGGTTGCAGCTAGAACCTTAGCTGAAACATCGATGTAATCTTCGGTGACCCGCACGGTATATCCAGGAGCTGGGATCTCTTCTGATAAACCTGCTGCCTGAAATCCTTCCGTGAGAAGATCTCTATCCTTGGTGCTCGCTTTCTGAATGGCATCAAACGCGCAGTGGTGATTGGTGATAATAAGTCCTTTTGACGAAACGAAGGATCCAGTACATCCATTAACTCGGCAAATCCCATCGACAACACTTGTTTTTCCAGGTTCGAACAGTTCCTCTGCCGTAAGTTCGATCCCTCTGGCTTTCAAATCAATTCCCTTGATATCGCTTATGGGAATCATCCCTTCGTCTCCAAAAGTCCTAGTTTCGATTCCCAGCCAAGTGAGCGTAAGTATGCTACTCAAAAAAATGGTGGTGCAAGTTTGAGGGCGAATCATAGTACGCTCCCGTTAGTGTTTTGAAAAAGTGGTTTAGGAACCAGAGAATATACGCGCGGAAGCAGCTAATCAAATGCAAAAGGTGAAATCGCTTGTCTATAAACCCTGAAGCAATATGCCAAGAGTCGCTAAAGGGAAGATGGGAACGAAGCATCGGTTCGCCAAATGGTACCTAAAGCTGGAGCGAAAGGGGTCAAGGGGTAGGGACGCGTCGGTATGTGCCAGAAATCGGAAGCATTCTCGAATCACTTCGAAAACCAGGTGGAGGCGAAGTAGCATGGAGCTTGTTGTAAAAGACACGTAGTGTCCCTGGAGCCGTGCTGACAATTCGGTTCGCAAAGATTGCTCCATTGATTTGCAGTTCATTGCCTGCATCAAAAATGGCATCATCAGAGATAAAAACGATTCCTTTCACCCCTGTTATGTAAGTTTCTGTCAGAGTCGTATTAGAGATATTATAAAGAGGTGCCTCTGGTGGATTAAGGTTCGTGTTGATTGTCGCTTCTGAGAAAACGTTCAAACGAGTTGAAAATCCCAGTTTTCCCTTAGTGATTAGCGAGGGGTAGTTTGGTAACGCAGGTTCGATCGAGGTGTTACTTGAGATTCTGGACCCATCGCCCGTATTGAGCAACAGCAGTGTTCCAATGATTCGGCAATTCGAAAAAGTAATATTCCTTCCGCCGCAATCGATCAAGTAAACCCCACGACTGTTAGTCCCGCCGCCAAATGGATTGATGAGAGGGCTTATCACGCATTTATCTATGGCTAAAGAACCATTGGTTAGAACCGGTATGTTGCTAGTTGGAATCTGGGTCGCATATTGTCTATAGATGCTTTCGAGAGAAGCAATTGTAGGGAAGGTAAGTTGAGGTTGATTTGAATACAAGTTCCCTTTGATAGACGAAGCATTATTACCTGTAGAGCGAACGTAGGTATCGCCAGTAAGGGTTGCACCACTTGAAAGATTGAGGTTGGCCGAGATATAGAATCGCTGGCTTGTATTCCAGTGAATAGCGCCGCTTAATTGTAGTGCGCCAATGGTCGCTACTGAACTCTCGACGCAGGTAAAGGCTGGGCCGTTTGGAGTCGCTGTGATGCTGATTGCATAGGACGAAGCTCCTTTTCGTGCGATGCCCACGATCGTGATATCTCTACCAACACCCGCTGATAAATTATTGCTGGAGTCGATTAGCCTGTAAAAAATGTTACATGTACCCAGGGCAAACGGTCCATACTCTGTGCCGCTGGTATGGTTGATTCGCCAATTGGTATCATCTGCTATCCGTGCTAAGGCGAGCTCGATTGCCGATTCCGCACCGGATGCTAATTCAAATGCATCATCGTGTAGGACTCGATCTCGCTGATTGCGGTATGCGATCAAAGATGTTGTGATGGCAAATGCCGCTACCATCAATGAAACGATTAAAGCGGTGATGTAGATTGCGCCCTGGCGAGGCGAATATTGAGCAGGCATACGCGGATGTCTGTTATTGTCGTTTCCAAATGTTCTCATTGGCCGGTACCTACCACTCGCGGAGTATTGCGTAACGGAACTGCCCAGTAGAGATTCCCAGTGGTTGAATTCCAAATTGCTTCGATAGAGGTCCAAGTATTTGTCGAAATTTGTGAAGGGGAGGGGCGTAGGCTATCTTGCCCTAGAAAATGTTCGTAAGAGTATGATTTGTTCGTCGGGCTAGTCACTACAATTCGGATGCGACGTAAAGGGGTTGTTAAGGTCGTTGTGGTGGTCAATGTCGATGGGGTGTTGACGGAGATGTTAACGGTCCTTCTCCAACCGGTTGTGTTGGGAACGCTACTTCCGTCACGATAGCATACAGTTGTTTCGTTTAAGCCATGGTAATCATCGATATCGTCCCAGTTCGTACGAGTCGACGAGCCTATTTCGCTTGTCTCTCTTCCCAGTTGAGTGGTTGTCTCGCTAGGGTCCATAAAGCTCAGGGTAGCGAGTTCAGTAAAGAGGCTATCTGCAAGGCAATCTGCTATCAGTCCATCTTCTTGCGCAACGCGGAACTGAAGAGATGTGGCGACTGTCTGAAAGCTACCTATCAGCAATATCGATACAATTGCAATTGCAGAGGTAGTTTCTAGCATGGTCCAACCGCGACATCGCGAAAGACGGATGTGATTCCGTGTCCGTAATCGAGATATCATGGAGTAGGTTGTCCTTGAAAAGGTGGGATTACAAACGAGAAAGTTAGTGCATTAGAAGTGCGAGTCAGTGAGAAGTTCATCGTGGGCGGGGTCGAGGGTGTTTCAATCCATTGGCTACCTATTCCGAGTGTGACTGCTTGAACCGTTCCATCACCGGAACTCATCACGAGACAGTTGTTTTGACTTAGGCCTGTGTAATTGGCAATGTAGTTACTTCCATTGGCAATCAGTACTCTGAAGTGAAGGGAATTGGCGACTGTTGTCGTTCTGCCGAGGGATATTGGTGATGCGGAGTTATAGAATTTCGGAGGATCGAAGGCGATTTGATTGTTATGGCCACTGACGCGTATCACGCAAGCAGAAAGCCTGTTATTACCGTTCGAAGTAAACTCGATATTACTTGAATCGTTATTGACAATCCGCATCCACATTCCAATCGACAGGTTATTGGAATTTCCGAGGAAGAGGTTCTGCCAGCCGGTGCCAGTTACGTTTAGTACTTCGGGGAACTTGTTTACTGCGAAAATTGCGATTTGCATTTCATTTACATTGGATGTTCCGGGGCAGCTTACTATCAGGGATTTATTGGGAGCGCAGAAATTTGCCGAAATGCCCTCAATTACAACTTCTCCAGTGGGAGAAGTTACAGTTGGATTCCCGGAGGGAATTAGTGGTAAGGCTGGCTTGGCCAGCATGGTGTGACGAAGGTCGTTGGTTGGATAGTTTGTGTCCAAAGACCATGCGGTACGTGACACTGTTTTGGAGTCGGTAGATGGTAAACGATATTGAATGGATTCGCTGGATCCATCATTGTTTCGATCAGGTACAGTGAGGTTCCAAACCGAGGGATTGGTTATGTCTAGTGCTGTTGCTTCACGAAGATCAGTCCGCAGCTGGTTGAGTGCTTGCCGTTGGCTATTGTTCTTGTTGTAGCCATTTGTAACGATCGATAGCGATTGTTGTGAAAGCATGACACTGGTGGTCATACCGGCGATCAAAATGGTACCAGTCACCATTGCTGCCAGTAATTCGATCAAGGTTGAGCCATGTCGTAATCCCTTTGTGCGTTGTGGCTCGCGATCTGGAATTTGGTAGTCTAGCAATGTGATGAGCTTGATTAACGAGGTCATGTGAACCTAAAGGCGATTTAGATTTGAGGAGATATCGAGTATGGTCGTCGATGAGCCACTTGAGAGGGTAATTTGAGCAATGCAAGCGGCATTAGAAAACCTGCCGGGTATGGGAGGGGAAACCTCGCCTAGATGGTTGAATTCTATGTGTGTGTCTTGTGGGCCCACGAAGAGTCTGAAGCTGGCTATGGGAGTTGACGTTTGCGAGAGGTCTAAGACCGATGTTGATAGGATATTTCCAGCTGGATTGAGTCGAGAGATTGTGAATGCGAATTTATTTTGGATAGGAGTGACTCGAATCCGACGGTTTTCAAGTTGTGCAGTGTTTCTTAAGCTTTGTAATTCTGAAAGTATTCGTTGTGAGGCGATATTGAGATTGCGGTTTTCCATGCTTTGCTGCAGGAGGGGGATCGCAGCTGTGGATGCAATTCCGACAATCAGGAGCGTCACTGTAAGTTCCATCAGCGTGAAGCCACGCGAACGACTTTGTTTCGACACCGTAATAGCTCCTGATAATAAGACTTCCGTAGCTCCCTGTCTTTGGGACGGGGGTTGAACTGATACGCATCCATCGTTACAGGTGCGCATCGATCGGAACGAATGAACCCTAGCTTTTGAAGTTGGGTTACAAAGAAACACAGCAAGCCTAGAAGCCCTGCGAGTCAGGTGACAGGACCAGATATGACGGTTGTAGTGAAGGTAGGTATGAGGACAGAGTTTTACTCGGGGTCCGAAATACACCAAAGATGCTGATCCGTGCGGATGTAGATTCTGCCATCGGCAATCGCCGGGGTTGAGTTGGTCGGCTCCTCTAATCGATTTTGTCCTATTTGAAGAAACTCCGGTTCGACCATGAAGACCGTCGTCGTTCCGGATTGATCAAGAGCATAAATCTTTGAACCGGCTTGAACGAGCGAAGACCAAGTTGTTCCTCCAGACTCACCCGAGTTGAGTCTACGGTGCCACAAACGATCACCCGTTTCAAGGCTTAAACATTCCATAATACCCTTATCCGTTGTTGCAAAGATTTGCTTCTTGTAGATCAATCCGGTTCCGATTCGCGGTCGATCGTTGTCATCGTACCAAAGCCGATTGGCGATTTGGTCACCGTGTCCTTTGGGCTTCACGATAAATGCAAAGCTACCGAGGCTTCCAACGCAATCGGAACCCATCAGAGGCGAAGAAATGACTTGTGGTCCATTGCCAGCGCAGTGCCAGATTTGCTTACCGGTTCGAGGGTCAACGGAAATGATTTTTTCCGGTAGGCTCAAGATAAGTTCATCGGCTTGACCTTCTACTGGACGAATCATGGCTGTTGCCCAGGTTCCAAAAGGATCTCGTAGAGTTGCCCCTTCGGGTAATTTCGGGCCATCTGGCAAGTCAAAAGGATTGGGCGCATTTGAGATGGGGATATCAAGTCGCCAGCGCATCGTTCCATCGTTGGTATCAAATGCAGCGAAAAACTGTTCTTTGCCTGGACCGTAATTCACAAAGCAGAGGTTTTTCCAAAGAATCGGAGAAGCGCCTTGGCCAAATAAATGCTGTGGAGCGCCGAGATTCTTTTGCCAGAGTAATTTCCCATAGATATCGCAACAAACCAATCCGCCGGCGCCCAAGTTGGCAACGACACGCTCACCGTCGGTGACAGGAGAAGCGGCGCAGTAGGGATTGGTGGGATGAGTTGGTTCCAGTTCGGTGACTGATACAGAGTGAGTCCATTTTGGCTCACCGGTTGCCACATCGAAGCATACTAACGAACGTGTATGCCCGTTATGGCTTGCCTGGGTCAAATAGACATTAGACCCGAATACAACTGGCGATGAATTTCCAGGGCTAGCGAGCTTAGCTTTCCAAGCAACATGGGTGTTTCTGTCCCAAGTCACAGGCGTTTTGTTTTCCGAGGTAAATCCATTACCGTTTGGGCCGCGCCATGTCGGCCATGTTTCTGCTGACAGAAAGTGACTTATCACCAAAAATGTAGAGAAAAATACAACAATGGAGTTTTGCTGCATGAGTGAAGACGCAAGCTTTCTGGTCAAGGTGAATATTTGAAATGCCGTTCTGTCGTCCCGTATAAAGGCCCAAAATAGCGGTCCTACACGGTCCTAAGAGGCCGTGCTTTGGTACCTAAAGAGGCAAATGGGTTTTCAATGGATTCAAAAGTGGTGCAGCTTTGCGAGTTGTCTTGCGACTACGTCACGGTTAAGCTTTACTCAGATGTAACCCCATAAAGTATAGATTTCGTTTTAAAGCTCTGTTTCCCTCAAACTGCTGAGAAATTTTCGCAACATGTCTCATTCCGAGTCTCAAGTCGCTTGCGCAATCGAGAATTCCGTTCTAATTGTTACTTTGCTAACCGAGAAGCTTCGAGAACCTCAAGTGGTTGAGGTCGTGAAGAAAGAGATGCTAGACGCGCTTGAGGCGGGAGCGGCCAACAGTGTCATTATCGATTTTCGAAATGTGCACTACATCGGAAGTATGGCGTTTCTAGCCTTTCTTGCGGTTCGCAGAAAGCTTGGAGGTGGTCGAATCGTACTTTGCGAGCTCTCGCCAGAGATTATGGAGGTTTTTTTGATCTGTCGATTGATTCCTGCAAGTGGCGGTAACAGTGCTCCTTTCGAGGTCGCCCCTGGTTTGTCTGAGGCAAGACAGATTTGTGGATTGGAATGATAACACCAAGCTAAGGGCTAAGTCTTAGAATGCAGGACGCTAAAAGCGATAGTCGATACCAATTACCACCAGCCGAAGTGATCGAGTTGGTGGATGCTAAGCCAGATCAAACGGCTTTTTTAAGCCCCGATAATCGTTGGTTGATCGTCTTGGAGCAAAGTCCTCACCCATCGATTCAATATCTCGCCCGACCAGTGAAAAAGCTTGCTGGAATCCGTTTCGACCCTTCAACAAGAAGTGTTTTCAGTACGGATTTTTATACAAATCTGCGAGTGCGCGCACTGGAGAGTGACGAAGAGATTTCAGTTCCACTTCCTCAACCGAATCGAATCACACGAGTATCTTGGTCGCAGCGCAGCGATGCGGTTGCACTTTCCTTAGAAGCTGAGCATGGCGAAGAGCTTTGGTGGTTTTCTGTAGCAGACCCGGAAAATCCTCAAAGGTTGGTAGATTCGATCGTTGAGAATATTGGGGGTTTCAATTGGTGTAGCGATGGACGGCGACTGATATGTCATCTGCGAGCTGATGATTACCGGCCTTTACCGATGGAACCCGGGTTCCCTAGTGGCCCGATTGTTGAGGAATCGTCAGGTGTTGAGGCTCCAGCAAGAACTTATCAGGATCTACTGAACAATGATTATGAAGCAGAACTTTTTGAATGTTTTGTTACATCTCAACTAGCCATCGTTGACCCCGAGAGTAAACAGCTCAGTCCGATCGGTTCGCCTGGCATGTACTTCAAGGTTAGTCAATCGCCAAATGGAGAATACTATCTCATTCGACGGATGAAACGGCCATTCTCTTTCACATTGCCTCACTCATTCTTTCCCATGGAGACAGTGGTTTGGGATAAAAGTGGGAACACTGTTTATCAAGTTGATGATCATGGGATTCTTGACTCGATACCTATCGAGGGAGTACCGAAAGGGCCGCGGCGAATCCATTGGAAGTCAGGTAAGCCAGCACAATTGATTTGGGTAGAAGCATTGGATGAAGGAGATCCGCGGCGAACCGTCGAGCATCGGGATCGTCTTATGGAAATCCAGGCACCTTTTGTGGGTGATGCTAACGAGTTGCTGCGGATTCAGTATCGATACGATGGCCGTATTTCATTCGCAGATCCAGAATTGCTTTTGCTTTTTGAATACGATCGAGAGCGACGTTGGATCAAAGCCACTTTGCATAATCTTTGTGATACGACTCTCGTAGCAAGGGTTCTAATCGATCGAAGTGTCAACGACCTCTACAATAGCCCAGGAAGTGTTTTGACTCATCGCGATGAAGCAGGCATTGATGTGGCGAAGCAATTCGGAAATTCAATTTTTCTCTCTGGCAAGGGCGCAACCCCAGAGGGACTTCTTCCCTTTTTAGATTTGTGGGATTTATCTACGTGGACCAAAAAAAGACTGTGGCGCTGTGAAGCTGGCTATTACGAATACGTTTTAGATGTGATGGGTTCGGAAGAGGAACTGAAAATCATTACGAGTCGAGAGTCTAAGCATGAGCCACCAAATTGCTGGCTGCTGAATCATTCTTCGACTACAAAAAAACAACTGACGCATTTTCCTGATCCGACTCCTCAGGTTCGCAAATTCCGCAAGGAATTGCTTAGATATCGTCGCGACGATGGTACCGAATTGTCAGCGACTCTTTATCTTCCACCGAGCTATCGGGATGGAGAGCGTTTGCCGCTGTTGATTTGGGCATATCCTCAGGAGTACAACGACGCGCAAACGGCGGGACAGGTGACGACAAGTCCTAATCGTTTCACCAATTTGTCCGGTTGCAGTCATCTAATGCTATTAACGCAAGGTTACGCAGTGCTCAACAATGCCACGATGCCAATCGTGGGAGACCCCGCGACGATGAACGATACCTTC
>JBEGUT010000072.1:0-11159 GCA_041178745.1 Planctomycetota bacterium
GGTGTTGCTCAGTACCATGTGGTTTGTAAATGGCGTTTTAACCAAAGGAAAAATGACTAACTAAAGTTGGACTGAGATATTTTTCCTGTTCCAACACGCGAGATTCCCTCGACGGCATTGGATAATTCTGGAAAAATAGTGAGCTTAAAGAAAAAAGGGGCCCAGCTTGCCTCAATTTAGCACTTACCCCCTTAGCGGTTCGCTTGCCAATCACAACAATGAAAGGGGGCCTTTTTAAAGTAATGTGGTTTTTCACCGGAATTGCGGAAATAGTTTGGTCATGCTGCCTACCGATTGTGAGCGAACCATACGACCAAAGTGGTGTCGGAATAAATGCTGAATAAAAACACCGGAAGAGACAAAATCATCATTTGAAAATTCGATCCGAGGGAGCGTCTTGAGATCGAGTTTATGCCCAAAATCACTTAGGACGCTTTTTGGTCGAGGAAGCTTTTAGGATGTCATTTGAGTATTCGGCGGAAAAGTTTCACCTTTCGAGCCAGTTTGCACCAGCCGGCGACCAACCGCGAGCCATTGAAGAATTGGTTCACGGCCTGCAAGGTGATCGTAGATTTCAGACGCTGATGGGGGTCACCGGATCGGGAAAAACCTTCACTATGGCCAATGTGATCCAGCGACTACAACGCCCGACGCTGGTACTGAGCCACAACAAAACTCTCGCCGCTCAATTGTATTCAGAATTTCGCGACTTCTTTCCGCATAATGCGGTTCACTACTTCGTCAGCTACTACGATTACTACCAGCCGGAAGCCTACATCCCTCAGCGGGACGTGTACATCGAAAAAGATGCATCGATCAATGAAGAGATCGATCGCTTGCGTCTCGCCAGCACCAGTGCCCTGGTAAGTCGACAGGATGTGATTATCGTCGCTAGTGTCTCAAGTATCTACGGCTTGGGATCACCGGAAGATTACAAGAAAATGGTTGTGCCGATACGCATCGGTGCGACCATCGATCGCGATCAATTGCTGTTGCGACTCGTCGATATCCAATATCAGCGTAACGATATCGCATTTGAAAGAGGTAAAATCCGAGTGCGTGGAGATTGCGTTGAGATCTGGCCAGCCTACGAAGAATTCGCTTACCGCATCGAGCTTTGGGGAGATGAAATAGAACAAATCTCTATTATCAATCCCACTTCCGGCGAGATTGTGCGACACATGCCAGATGCCTATATCTTCCCTGCCAAACATTTCGTAATGCCCGAAGAACGCATCGATCGCGCTGTGAGAGAAATAAAACAGGAACTTGAAGAACAACTTGAGAAATTCAAGTGTGAAGGAAAGCTGCTTGAAGCGCAGCGACTCAATGCCCGCACAAGATTCGACTTGGAAATGATGCAACAAGTCGGGCATTGCCCAGGGATCGAAAACTACAGTCGTCCACTATCGGGAAAACCACCTGGAGCGACACCTGATACACTTTACGATTTCTTCCCTAAAGATTTCCTTCTCATCATCGATGAATCGCATGTTACGATTCCACAGGTGCGGGCGATGTATGCAGGGGATCGCAGCCGCAAAGAAACACTGGTCAATCACGGCTTTCGTCTGCCCAGCGCCTTAGATAATCGTCCTCTTAAATTTGAGGAATGGGAAGCAAAAATTGCTAGGGCCATCTTTGTTTCGGCAACACCAAGCGATTACGAGTTAGAGAAGACTGGGGGAGAAGTCGTAGAGCAGATCATTCGCCCCACAGGCTTGCTCGATCCCGTTGTTGAAGTTGTTCCCGCGAAAGGACAAGTCCAGCATTTATTGGAAGAAATCCGTGCCCGAACAGCTATGGGAGATCGTGTCCTGGTAACGGCCTTGACCAAACGTCTTGCAGAAGATCTATCTGCCTTCTTAGTGGAACAAGATGTGCGATGCCGTTGGTTGCATAGTGAACTTGATGCGTTTGAACGCGTCGAGCTTTTGCAAGGATTGCGACTTGGACAGTTCGACTGCCTGGTAGGCGTGAACCTGCTCCGCGAAGGTCTCGATTTACCTGAAGTTTCTCTGGTTGCAATTCTCGATGCTGACAAAGAAGGATTTCTGCGTAGCGGCACATCGCTGATCCAAACGATCGGGCGAGCGGCTAGAAATGAGCGGGCCAAAGTGATTTTGTATGCAGACTTTATCACCGACTCTATGCGGATGGCAATCGAAGAAACACAACGTCGCCGATCGCTGCAAGAAAAATACAACGCAGAACATAACATCACACCCACCACGGTCAAGAAAGCGATCCGCGACAGCATTCAATCTGTTGCCGCTGCTAGAAAAATCGCGACCGAAGCGGTCATGCCCAAAAAGGAAACCAAGTTCGTTACCGAAGCTCTCATCAAGAGCTTAGAAGAGGATATGCTCGAAGCTGCCGAAGCATTAGAGTTCGAAAAAGCTGCATCGCTACGAGATCAAATCCTGAAACTGCGAGACCGCATAGGACAGCCGCTTGTTGAAGAAGAAACTCAAAAGCAAGGTCGCAACAAAAAAAGACGCGGGGCCGGCTCAAAACCACCCCGCGTCCCTAGACCAAAAAGTCCCTAAATCCAACGAACGAACAGAGGCTTAAGTCATATCAAGTTGCTTCGCCTAATCGCTCTTGGGAAGCAATTTCGCGACAGCAAGCTTCACTTCTCCAAATTCTATTCGTCCGGACCTATTCAACTAAGCCTTTGGAGCTTCGCCAGCAGGAGCGTCTGCCTTAGGTGCTTCAGCAGCAGGTGCTTCAGCCTTTGGTTCTTCCTTAGGTGCTTCAGCGGCTGGTGCTTCAGCGGCTGGTGCTTCAGCGGCTGGTGCTTCAGCGGCTGGTGCTTCAGCGGCTGGTGCTTCAGCGGCTGGTGCTTCAGCGGCTGGTGCTTCAGCGGCTGGTGCAGCAGCTTCAGCTGGTGCGGTAGCGGCAGGAGGAGTTACAGGCTTTGGTGGAGGTGCTGCTGGCTCGCAACCAACCGCTGCAACCAAACCTGCGACACTTAGCAATCCGATCAACTTCTTCATTTACTGGGTCCTTTAGAAAACAAACAATCTAAAATCACTACCTTAGAAACGAGGTAGTCCTATCACTCTTGTAAAAAACCTCGCGAACCTTCGCCAAGCGGCTTTGAACTGCTGAGAATCGCGATTCTTTACCTAAATATAGAGTTTCCAAACTCACTAGATATTCCATACGAATCCAATTTTAGGAAATTTTTCAGCGAAATACTAAACTGCGACGCTCGAGCCATCAGCCCCAACAAAAATTTCCCTCGTTTTGGGTTATTCGCTATAATCTGGGGAATATTGGACGTCTTTGCTTTCTCTAGTTCATTAGTGACTTTCAGTTGCCCCACTGGAAAAATAGGCACAATCTTTCCTTAAGATTGCAATGCCTAATTCTCCCTAAGAATCGGTTGTAGCAATACTTCTGGCTTTAAGAGGTACGGCGATACCCAACTGAAGGATGTGAGAAAAATTAATTTATGGAGATCAACCGGGATGCACCACAGGATTCGCAAGCCAAATCCAACCAGGGCAACTCCGCACAAGCGGACGCCCGCAAGGTGGCTGAATCAGTCGTTGATGATCGAATGAGCCCGGAACGAATTGTGCAGCAACATTACGCGAAGATTTACGCGTACTGCTATCGCCTTTGTGGCGATCGCAACCAAGCTGATGATTTGTGCCAACAAACATTTGTGACGGCCTTCCGTTCGCTCGCGCAACTTAAACACACCCACGCAGCCGGTGGTTGGCTCGCAACGACTGCTCGGCGACTGTTTTGGCAGCAACTCAAAACAAATTCGAAACAGCAAGCTATCGACGAAAACCTCACCGAGCTAGCAGCACAAACATTCTCGATCGATCTCGAACGTGGCGACTGGGTCGAGGTCGCTCTTCGCAAGATTTCACCGATGGCCCGCATGATCCTTGTTATGTATTACTTCGAAAATAAAACCTACCAAGAGATTGCTGTGGAACTTGAGGTACCGCTAGGGACAGTCATGAGTCGTCTCGCGCGAGGAAAATCGCTTCTCAAAAATGCGTTACTCCAATCGGCCGAACCCATCACAATTTCCACTCACTCGCTTTTGCAGGAAAGTATTCGCTGATGTCCGACTTCTCTCCAGAGGATCTACAGATTCAAAAAGCGATGCTGGATGTAAACCCACCTCTTGGTGGCAGCAGTCAATTACTGAATCGGCTTATGGCCCTGCAGCATGAAGAGGTTGCTTTTGGAAATGAGTCCAACAAAGCCACGCCCCCGCAATCGGGCAGCTCTTTTGACAATAGATCCAAGACACAGTGGTTAGAGGACGCTTTCGAAGAACCTAATACCGCTAGCACTGCCTCCGCAACCGTTACGACTGCGACGAATACTGCAACTCTCAAGTCTGCTACCTCCTCAGGTCAAGCGTTTCCCAGAGAAAACCGCACCCGACTCGGTCTGCTAGCCTCAGCGATTGTTTTACTGCTGACAACAGCTTTGTGGTGGTGGCAACCGCACACATTCTCCAATCAATTGGAATGGCAAGTCGCACAGCAGATCGAGCAAATTGAAGCAAGTCCAGTAGCTTGGCAAGCCCTAGTGAGTCTTCCGTCCCATCTGCGGCCGATGATGAATCAGGCTATAACATTGGAGCCCCTAGGGTTTGCAAAAGTGCCAAGCAAAATTGCGGGTGAGAACGTCCGCGTCTACTCTTTCCGAAATCAAGAAGGGAAACAAATCCTAGTATTTGATTTACCAGGGGATCCACGACGTGAAGAGTATGGTGCCCAACTAGCGCCGATGAATACTAGCACCGGAGGCTGGAGTTTTGCTGTTGCTCGAACCGCTCGAAGCCTGGTCGTGTTTGCCGTTCCCGGAAACCAACAGTATCTTCTCCGTCATCTCCGAAGTACCACGGTAACCTAACCGATCACAACTTATCTTTCATAAGTTGTCGCACAAAGCACCACAGATTAAAACCGCTTTCCGTCTGTAAGCTCCATACTGAATTGTGGTTCGGCTAACGTTTAAATCAGCATTCACTCCACGGCATCGGAATCTGTTAACTTGTAGCAGATGCAGAGAGTGGTCTCATAAATGCAGGACACGCCCTACAGCATGCAGTTCTTGCGCTGATGGCTCGACCCCATCTCGCCAGGGAAAATAAGCTCGTATATTTTTCTATCCTGTCAATGAAAACACAGTACTCGACCGAAGAAGTGAGGTGACAGAAGGTCATGGTGGACCCCGACGGGTATTGCCCAGCGATACCGCTCTCCCTAGTCGGCTTGTCGCGATTTTCTACGGATGTCAATCGCAAGGGATTTCTGCATTTTTGCAGCCTCAACGGATTTCCTTCCGGAGTCACCATGATGATGAAAAAGCTTCTTCAAATCTCGTTCTTGTTCCTGGCGTTCGCAACGCTCAGCGCACTAGCGATGGGTCAAGAAAACGAAAACAACGAGAAGTCGCCCAACGACACAGCCGTTTCGGCCGAACCTTCTGCAAGCAGCAGCGCAAGTCAGTACAACAGCCAAAGCTCCCAACAGAAGCCGATGACCTTCCGACAGTACCGAGCTCGCGTCGAAATGCAACAAATGCTTATGCGCGCTGAATATTACAAGTGGATCGGATACGAACCTCTTCGTCCGAATATCAGCGCAACACCAGCTTACAATCTTCCATCGGCGGTTTACTGGACTCCATACAACGCGAGGGTTTACTACCCGACTGCTTCGGGCAACGTCTTTCGTTGGTAACGACAATGAAATTCTAAACCGACAATGTATCCATTCACACGCATCAACCTCCGGTCTCTTCCAAGGGGCTAGGAGGTCGATTCTGTTTCGTAAAGTAAAAAATGAATTACAACAACACCGTATCTTCATGCTCATAAGCAGGCGAGCAACAGCAAAGGAAACAGAGGTCGCTGTCAGAGTGAGCAGTGATTTGATGACGTGTTCCCGGAGGGATAGCGATCGCGTCCCCCTCATTCACTTCGCACCATTGGTCCTCAAGCCTTACCTTGCCCCGCCCAGCAGTTATGTAGTAAATCTCTTCGGTGCGAACGTGAAAGTGAAACTGGGTCGTCGTCCCCGATGGAACTCGGGCTTCTGCCAAACTCTGCAGGCGTATACTGGAATTTCGATGCGACAAAAGCTCTCGTATTTCCGAACCATCTTTGGTGATAAACGGTTCAAGCTTGCCAAGCTGGACGATATCCATAAGAAAACCTTTTTCGGATGAAGTAAAATCAATCAATCGATAGAAAGACTGTAACGGATTCTGGGACACGCGACAGCCTGCCCAAAACGTTATCACATTTTTCAACTCTCTTTACACTAAAATTCGGTTTCACTCATGTCCCAGCCAGATCGTTTGCAAAATATCACGGTGCAACTCGCTGAACGTTCCTATCCGATTTGGATCGGAAAGGATTTACTGGGAAATGCCCACAAGTATTTAATGGAATGTATCAGCAAGCTTTCGCACGCGGTGGTATTCGCCGATGCCAACGCTGCCCAAGCTCTGTACCCCGTACTCCTGGCTTCGCTTTCGAAACTCAACATTCGTGTCTCTTTTTTTGAAGTCCCTTCGGGAGAGAAGAGCAAATCGATCTCGGAAATCGAAAAACTCTGGGAATTCATGTCTGCCGAACATTCCGATCGTGGATCCGTTGTCATCGCCCTGGGTGGCGGAGTGGTTGGTGATTTAGCCGGCTTCGCCGCAGCCACATTCGCAAGAGGACTCAAATTTATACAAATCCCAACAACGCTGCTTTCACAAGTTGACAGCAGCGTCGGAGGCAAGACGGGAATCAATCTTAGTCAAGCGAAAAACATGGTTGGCTCTTTCTGGCAACCATCTCTCGTTTTGATCGATCTTAATTCATTAGCAACTCTTCCCGACCGCGAATTCTCCGCTGGACTGGCTGAAGTCGTCAAATATGGAATGATTCTTGATGCAGTTTTTTTTGAATGGTTGGAGAACAATATTGTCACTGTTCTTCGTAAGGACCCTGCTGCGCTCACCCATGTCATCCGGCGCTCCTGCGAACTCAAAGCACAAGTCGTCTCTGCCGACGAGAGGGAAACAACTGGTCTACGAGCGGTACTGAACTATGGCCATACTTTCGGGCATGCCTTAGAGTCACTTTCAGGTTATGGCACACTTTTGCACGGTGAAGCGGTTTCAATTGGCATGACAATGGCCGCTCGCCTAGCCGTTCATCTAGATTTGATTCCTGGCGACATCTTGTCTCGACAAACAGAATTGCTCAGGCGATGCAATCTACCAGTGAAAAGTCCTTCCATCGCACTCGATACACTCTGGCAATCGATGCAGAAAGACAAGAAGGTTCAGTACGGGAAGCTGACCTTCATTCTCCCGACCGAAATTGGAAACGTTCGCGGGGTCGAAGGGGTTACTTTTCAACAAGTGTCAGAAGCGCTGCAAGGATTCTGAATCACTTCTATCGCGACTCGAGCTACGGCTTTTCATTAGACAGCTTGACTTGTGATAAACCAATTCAGCAAGCCGCTTCGATAATCCGTGCTATGGCAGCGTTATAGCTTAAGCCTGCTTGCTCAGCGGCTGCCATAAAGCCACCATATGAAGTGATGCAGGGATTCGCATTGAATTCCAGGATGAATGGGTTATTGTTTTTATCGACTCGAAAGTCGACACGCGCATAGCCAGTGCCTTGAAAAAGTTTCCAAGTATCTTGTGCTACTTGCTGAAGGCGATTTAGCAACTCTTTGTCGCTCCCTGGAAAATCAAAGGTCCGGGGAGTCGCCTGATATTCGATCGAGTCCTCAACCCACTTGGCATTAAAGCCGACGATGCGCGGCTTATTTGAAGGCAACTGTGAAAAATCGATTTCTGCCGGAGGAAAGACATCGCAAGTGTAGACCTCTGCTTGATATTCACCGGCCGCCCGATGCAGTAAGGACAGATTAAACTCGCGTCCATCAATAAACAATTCCGCCAAGCTCGGCAAATCGATACGATCCGAGAATTGCTGTAAATAACTTTGCAACTCATCGATGGTTGCAACATCTACCACAGCATCATCATGCATTCCCACCGAAGCATGCTCGGTAGCCGCTTTCAGAATATATTTGCCGGGCAAAAACTCACCGTACTCTCGCAGTCCATCTGGTCGCAATTCACACCAAGGTGCCGTCGGAAGACCCGCAGCAATCAGTTCCCTTTTCGAAGAACATTTATCGTTGGTCCGCTTGATCGTGTTAGCCCGTGCACCTGTATATCGAATCCCAATTGCTTCATAGATCTCCGGTGCCAGATGCATCAAACAATCGCGGCCTCCGAGGGATTCGACAAGATTAAAGACGATCGAACCTGAATGATCCTGCAAGCCTCGATACAGCGATCGCAAATCTAGCGATGCTTCAAGCCTTGAGCACTCATGACCTAACTCACAAAGTGCGTTTTCGATCGTCTCCGCCTGAATCAAAGTATCCTGCTCGGCGATATTCCCAACGCCCGCTCCTTCCTGAGTCACGAGGATAACCTTCATAGCCGATTCCTTTCAAACTCTGCTTCAGGAGCAAGCGTTACGGGGACGAAGCGCGACTTGATTTGCAATAGAGAACCCCAAAGACTTGCAACATGTTATGAACGACTGACGCGTGTCGCGGCCGATCGGATGATCATGTCGATCAGTTCATGATAAGCCACCCCTAACGCGGTGCAGAGCATCGGGAGATCGGAGTGAGAGGGATGCAATCCAGCCAGTGGATTCAATTCCATCACTAGCGGATTCCCCGCCGCATCGCAGCGCAAATCAACCCTTCCCGCATCGCGACAACCGAGAGCCCGCCATGCAGCTAAGGCTATCGCCTCCGCTTTGGCTACAACCGGATCGGTGGGGAGCACCAGCGGATACTCTACCAACTCCTCGCACTTCTCTTTGTTCAAGTAAGAATAAACCTCAGGCTCCGCTTCGTTCTTCAGAATGATCTCAAGCGTACCCAAAGCCTTGGCCGACTCGCCAGTACCAATTAAGCCTACCGTAAATTCGCGGCCTGGTAAAAATGGTTCTACCAAGACCGGTTGCCGATAACGCGCTAGGAGCTCTTCGCAGCGAGTCTTGAGCTCTTGTCGATTCAATACTTTTGACTGTGGCGTTACCCCTTTTCCTGTTCCTTCGGCAATCGGCTTTACAAACAGTGGGTAGGGGAGATCGATGCGATCACAATCGCTCGGTGAATGAACTTCTGAATAAGGAGAAGTAGCAATTCCATGGGATCCAAGAATCGCTTTGGTCATCCCTTTGTGCAAGCTGACCGACATCACCAGCGGATCGGAAAAAGTATAGGCGATTTTGTAAAGATCTAAGACTGCAGGCACCTGCGCCTCTCGCGCAATACCATGAAGCCCCTCGCAAATATTGAAGACCAGGTCCCAGCGATCGCCAGACGCCAACCGCTGAACCAACTCCTGGCCATGCCCGATCCTCTCGACCTGGTGCCCCAAGAAGATCGCAGCCTTTTCGATCGCTTCGACCGTATCCTCGCGATCCAGTTCGGCCGTCTCCTCTTCCGAGTACCCCATCGCCAGGAATACTTTTCGCAGGTCGTACGTCAACCCGATTTTCATGAAAGCCTCAGAATCCAATTCACTCAATGGTGGCAGTTCAGTTTGCCTGGCAGCCGCATCTACTTGCCCAATATACTAGCTCTAACTCGGCCCCAGTTTACCCGATTGCTTGGCCCTGTAGTGCGGCTCCTCAAGAATTTCTTCATACAACATGCCGTGCCATCGCTCGGCATCCAACTTGTTCATATCGAGAGCTTGCAGCAGAGTTTCGCCCTTGCGAAGAAGCTCTACCGGACAACCATTTGCTAGTTCCGCCTTGATTCCTTGTTGATTGAATTCAAAGGGATAAATACGGCATACCAGCGGTCGGGTTTCTAATGGTAGAACACAGCCAGCAGTCCCCAAGAACATGCAATCGCCATTCTCTCGACGCTTGAGAACACGACGCTTTCCATCCGGTTGCATCGCCGTCTCATACCAAATCGGGTCGTCATCATGGCGAGTGTAGACAGGATCCTCGGGCAAACGATCTTCAAAGAAATCGCCTTTTCCGGTGTATTCAGAAATCCGTCGCACATCCCCCAGAGTGATGTAAACCTCCACGGTCTGACAGCATGTCTCATCATGCTTGCCGCACTTCACGCAAATGAATTCGTTATCGTCCATATCCGATCAAAGCTAAATGTTGCCCCTAGGAATACTCATCCATCCATCCGCCCAAGCACGCATCCAGCAAAATTGCCGGGCACAAAATCGAACCATATTGTTCTGCATCTACCGCCAAAAAGAAACCGCCCCACACAAAATTGAATTTCGTGTGGAGCGGAGCATTGGTGTATGCATTGATTACCCAGCAACCCCTTCACCAGAAGTCTTGTAGGTTTTTTAAAACTCGAGCTAGCAGCAGAATACCATTACTGAGGATCAGGATAGCGGAATTCCTGCCCTTCAAAATTTCTCAGGATGACGTCGTCACCATCGCGTCCCTTGTAGTATTCCGGTTGTATCGGGATCTTACCACCACCACCTGGGGCATCGATCACGTAAGTTGGTACGGCATATCCGGTCGTGTGACCGCGGAGACCTTCGATAATCTCGATCCCCTTGGAAACGGTCGTACGGAAATGTGCCGAGCCAGAAATCGGATCGCACTGGTACAGGTAGTAGGGCCGAACTCGCATCAACAACAAACGATGGATCAACTGCTTCATCGTCTCTACGCTGTCATTAACTCCCTTCAGCAACACGGTCTGTGAACCAAGCGGAATTCCCGCATCGGCCAAACGCGAGCAGGCCTTATGCGATTCCGGTGTACACTCATCGGGATGCAAAAAGTGAACGCTCATCCAAAGCGGATGATATTTCCTTAGCACCTTGGTCAACTGCGGCGTAATGCGTTGCGGCAATACGGCGGGCATCTTGGTACCAATGCGCACAAACTCGATGTGTGGAATCGCTCGCAAGCGACTGAGAATCCAATCGAGCTTATCCTCAGCCAATGCCAATGGGTCACCACCTGAGATCAACACGTCGCGAACTTGAGGGGTTCGACGCAAATACTCAAACGCAGCTTCCAATCGCTTTTCATTCGGCAAAATCTCGCCATGCCCCACCACGCGCGAGCGTGTGCA
>JBEGUT010000073.1:0-11136 GCA_041178745.1 Planctomycetota bacterium
GTTGACGCGCGCGGTCGGAAGCTTACTGTTAATGATTAGCCCCGGCGCACCAATTTGATTGCGTCGCTCGACCTGGGTCGCTTTAGGAGGTTGTGCAATACCAGTCGAGCAAAAAAAGAAAATGACGAAAGCTACGGCAATGCCGAAAAGAGAAATGCAATTAGATCTCTGGAATACCATACACTCGCTCCACAGCTATCTCTTTTGCAACTGTTCTGCTTTCGCTTTATCTTCCTCAGCAGCCTTTGTATCTCCAATTGCTTCATAAGCTGCAGCACGATTTCTCAGAATAATGGGCGTTACGACTCCCTTGTCGATCAGATTTGTATAAAACCTAATCGCCGCTTGATAATTTCCTAGCATTGCTTCGATTTCCGCAAGCATAGCTAGAATCTTTGGCATATCGTTGGGCTCTAGATCGGCGCGGCCATCTAGTAGCACCAACTCTTTTTTAGCGATCTCATAGTACTGCCTTGCTTTACCAGGATCTTCTTGCTGTACTTGCCGAGCAAATTCAAGAATAGTTTTGGCTTTGTTGAACTGCGGCACGGTGGTCGATAACTCCGCCTTGATTTTGATTTCAATCGCTTCATCGAATAGCTGCAGAGCCAACTTGACATTGCCTGCCTTAGCGGCAATCGTTCCGAGTTGTGATTTCACGTACGACACCTGACCCGGTTCTTGCGTCAATGTTAACAATGCAACAAGGTCTGACTCGGCAGACTGGTTATTGCCTGACCAATAATGGAGTTGCGCTCTCATGACTCGTGCCCACGTTCGTTTTGGGAATCTATCAACGGCCTTATTCAATCGCGTTAGGGCCAAAGAAAAATTCGCTTGCTCAGAAGCCCCATTACTCTCCAAAAACATTTTGCTCGCCACAACTCCGCCAATGCTCAAGGAAGCATAATCATCAGGCATCACTGCTAAGGCTTTCAATACATCCTCTTCCGCTTCCGCTACAAGATTCAAACGATCCTTGGCTATGGCCCTTTCGCGATAAGCCACTGCTAGATTTGGATCCAACTTGATGGCCTCATCAAGTTTCTCAATCGCCTGCTCCGGTAAGCTCTTAACCATGGGCCTCGCGAAGATCCAAAGCCTTCGAGCGTGTTCCTTTTCGCTCAGGGGGAAAGAGTGATTGATAACGGCGATTTCCCCCTGTGACTCAAGACTTTCTCGGGTGATAAAGTCTTCAAATTCCGTACGATTATTCCTCAAAACCTTAAATTCAATCGCCTTTCCCTCACCTTTCAGTGCTGCATACTCGATGCTCGCCTCGCCTTCTTTTAATTCGATTGGATCATCGTTGAGAATGACCTTTAGGTTGGAAGAATTCGTCGGAAAGACTCTTATGACGATACTTTTAAGTTTCGAGTTATTAGAGACTGGACTCCCTGTCTCCGGCTTGTTTCCCATCATCTTGGCAATCGATTCAGGAATTTCGATAACCACCGGCAGCATACCTAACTCAACTTTAACCTGCTGATCCCACGTCTCTTGAGAAGGTTGCTCACCCTTGAGTTCCCCCATTTGAAAAGCCAGCTTATATTCCCCCGGTTTCAATGCGTACTTTCCTTTAGAATCCGGAGTTAGGAGTTGGCCATCGACTCGAATTTGAATACTTGGATCAGGAAGTTTCACTTCGAATTGCACAAGACTTGGTACGAGAGTTACCTCAACTTTTCTTTTTTCACCACTTACTTCGATCTCCTGCGATGAGGGTTCAAATCCAGCCTGCGTAACCTTCAACTGATGCTTTCCTGGTTTGACGGCAAATATATTCTTACTGCCCTCGAAAGGCTGGGCGTCTGAGAGATCAATAATCGCTTCGGTTGGACTGACCGAAACTTCAAACTGAATCAGCAACGGCTCGAATTGAAGTTGTTTCGTCGAGCGATCCACTTCCTGCGTAACCGTCCTGCTTACATGGCCTTCTCGCGATAGAGAGAATTCGTAACTTCCGGGTCGTAGCACAATTTGACTCTGGCCATTTTGCTTATCAGCTGACAATTTCGGTTTCTTTCCATCGACCAAAACATCCGCGTCAGATGGATCTATAAGCAGAGGAAGAGTTCGCTCCGATTCCAAGAGCTTAAAGGTGCGTTCGACTTTGGTAACCTTCTTGCCCTCTTCAGGATTTTCGATTTTCAGAGTTTCTTCTACTGTATCATAACCCTCCATAGCAACCTTGATCACATACTCATTCGGTGGCAATTCAAGCTCACCCTTTCCACTTTCCAATTTTACTGGTTTACCATTTAGAGATACGGATGCCTCCACAGGCTGGACTTCAACAGAGAGAGGAGTCGGTGGTATTGAAGGAGAGATAATGCTCTGCAACAAAAGTCCGAAGATACCGGCAAGTCCAAGAGTTATCGCGGCGACGATTCGAAATGTTTTTGGATTATTCAAATCAATGCGTTTTGTGGAATTAGCTTTGGCATTCCATTTAGCTGGGCTATCAGCAGAGGCCTTTCTGCCTGTGTCGGTCGCAGACCTTTGCGGAGAAGGATCAGACTGCGATGATGGGAAACCGGCAACCGTTGGAAAAGGAGATGCCGGTGTCGCAGGGGAAACCGTCGATTGCGTCGCGGCGTTCTCGACAGGAATATCGACCGCAATCAATTTAGTGGAACCTAAAAGAGCGGTTAGTTGAGTAGCTGACTGAGGCCGATCCTTGGCTTTCTGTTTTAACATCGCTTCAAGGAGCGGACGCAATTGCCTCGGAACGCTTGTATTAATGATGTCGCTGATTCCTTTGGCATGGTCTGGGGATGTATGCCAGCGAGCCCATTCGACTTCCGGAGAGTTTTGTCGATTAAATCCCTTTGCCAACTGCTCCAATGGCTTTCCTGTTACACATTCAATGAGCGTGATCCCAAGGGAGTAAAAATCGAGCGTCGGGCCGATCGGGCCAAATTGAGAATGATCCCAAATCTCCGGAGGAACATACTTGCTAAGGTTCGGAGCGGGAGCATCGAGACCATCTTCGGTTCTTCGGTCTGAAAAATCGCTGAGTTTTACCATTCCTGTATCGCTAATCAAAATATTCGATGGTCGTATCGAGGCATGAACTCTTCCTAAGCCATGGATGTAATTTAGTGCTTCGAAAGCTTGCGCAAGAACGCTGCGCGTAACATCGACCGATACAGCCCTCGAATTAATTCGATCCTTCATACTTCCCGACATGAGCTCCATGACCATCCAACCTTGAGCTTCTTCCAACGCAAATACAGGAAGAACATTTGGGTGGGCTAAATTCGCCAGAAATCTCGCTTCCTGAAAGAATCTTTGCAACCGAAGTGGGTCGGAACTAGCCTTGCCCGCAAGCATTTTAATTGCCACATAACGTGCTAGCCGCCTATCGAACGCTCGAACTACCATCGATACTTCGCTAGACCCAAGTTCCTCGAGAAGTTCATAGTTAGGGTGTGAGTTAGGATTCATGCTATAATAGGTTGTTAGGAGCCAAAGAAATCTCGGAAGCAGAAACAGCTTAAAAAGCCCTCGCGACCGAAGCCTAAACGGGTCGTAATCGCTTGCCAAAATAATAACAGTCTTTTTCGCAATATCCGAGAGTTGGATATTTTTTATGGTTAATTCTAAAGAGATTTATAGCAAAACCACACGACATTTTCTTGGTCCAATCGCAGCATTACTCGACGATCCCAAGTGCTCGGAAATCATGATCAACGGTCCTTCGACGATATTTTTTGAACGTGAAGGCAAAGTTTTCCCCTTTGAAAAACCGGGCTTTACCAATTCCACCGCGCTACTAGCGGCAGCTCGCAATATCGCTGAGTACTGTAATCGAACCTTGGATCGTGGGGTTCATGCATTTGATGGACGACTTCCCGATGGCTCCCGTGTTCATGTGATCTTACCACCTAGTTCACGAGGTGGTGTTTGCATCACAATTCGTAAGTTTCGCAAATCCAACTTCACACTGCAGTCCTTTGTGGAGTTTGGATCGCTTACTAAAGAAGCTGCAGAATACTTGGCTTTGGTCGTGTCAATGCACAAGAACCTTGTGGTTGCTGGGGGAACCGGCACCGGAAAAACTTCGCTGCTCAACGGCTTATCCACTGCCATTCCATCGCGCGAAAGAATCGTGGTGATCGAGGATACATCAGAACTGCAGCTACAACAGCCACATGTCGTTTATCTGGAAGCTCAACCTCCATCACCTGACGGTGCACCTGCGATCACTATCCGAGACCTCTTCGTCAACTCCCTTCGAATGCGACCAGACCGCATCATTGTCGGGGAAGTGCGAAGGGGTGAAGCGCTGGACCTGATTCAATCCATGCTCTCCGGTCATGACGGATCACTGGCCACCGTGCACGCCAGCTCACCAAGAGATGCTGCTATCCGACTTGAAACTCTTTGCCTGATGAGCGATGTTGGCTTGCCTGCTAACATTGCTCGTGCTCAAGTCGCGTCGGCAATCCATTTGGTTGTCCAACTCTCGCGCTTCAGAGATGGATCCCGAAAGGTTACAACGATTAGCGAATGCCTGGGACTGGACGAAAAAGGAAACTATCTCTTTTACCCAATCTTCGAGTTCTTCCCCGAAGGTGTTGATGAGAACGGAAAAATTCTCGGTTCTCTTCGCTGGACGCAAACGCTGTCTAACTTTCGTGACCAGCTTGCCCCCTTGGGAATGGAAGCCTTGGTAAAGTATTCGAGAAATGCCTGGTTCGCGCCAGCACAACCATCGGCCTAATTTTTCGAATCAGCAATAGCGACTTGATCAACTCTCTACTTGAAAATATTGACAACTACTCGAATTCATATAAAACCCAGAACTTTTGATACGCAGCATTGATAATTGATTACGCTCCGATTGCGTATTACAATTACACCCACGGGATAGCACTGGGATATCCTGCTGATAAATTGGATGTTCGTTTGTATCCGCGCTGCAACTTTCTTTGCAAATGCGATCACTTTTGCTTCCAGAAGACACAAGAACGGAAAGGGACTCCTAGATGACAAAGCTTCAGAATCTCAAGAAAGTTTTTGTTAACTTTCATCGCGATGAGCGCGGCGAGTCGAGCACTCTGAGCAATGTGATGATGTTGGCCGTTGCAGCCATTGCTGTCGTTGCCTTGATCGCATTCGGAAAAACTGCATTAGATTGGCTGCGACAAATGTGGCCAAAGATATCCGGGGCTAACATGTAGTCGATCATGTTTTTTTTTTCGAGATCGGATTTCGCTGAGCCGTTGGTCATAACCTGCCTTGTTGGCATACTTGGATTTATTGCTTGGAAAGACTTGCAATCTAGACGAATTCCAAATTACGCTACTTATTCGCTGGTTTTGGCTGGTTGTGTTTGGGGCTTTTTGTGCCAAACCTTCTCTTTAACAACAGTTCACATTCAATCGCTTTCGGAAGCTATTTTTGGTGCTGCGACTTGCTTTGCTGTTATGTTCGCAATTTACATTTACACCAACTCTGGTGCTGGAGATGTAAAACTAGCTGCGGGTATCGGATCATTCTTTGGCGTTCAGGAGGGCTTGCAAACGATTTGCTATGCTTACATCACAGCGGCATGTTTTGCAGGCTGCCTAATCATTTGGTTTCTAGGTTTTGGTTTTGCTTCCCGCCGCTTCTTGCAAATATTATGGATTCCGGTGAGCGCCGAGGATCCGGAGGTTGAGAGGAAAGCTAGCCAGTTGATGTCGAAGGGTCTCCCTTTAGCGCCGTTTTTCCTCATCGGCACCCTCCTAACGATCGCACATTCGATTTCGCTTTTTTCCTGGAACTAGGCGCAATTCGATTGCCGTCTTTGTAAAATTTAAGGATATGTAAACTCGTCCTGCGAATTCTCACCGAGGGAGGTCGAATGTCAAAGCGTCCCCAACCTCCGAGTGATAGAAACTGCGAAGCTGTTCGTCGGAATCATCGAAAGCGGCGTGGTACTGCCACTCTGGAGGAACTTTTAGTACTTTCCGTTATGCTGCCTGCGGTCGCATTATCTTTCTACGCAAGTATCCGCATCTTCAGGGCGATCTACAGTGTGATTGCCATTCTTGTTTCTTGGCCATCACTGTAGGTAGCAGCATGTGGAGCATCATCGCCTTGTGGCTGTTCAGCACAGCGACTTGTATCGCAATCTCCTGGCAAGTCAAAAGCGTGCTGGCCTGGCCTAAGATCCGCTCGCTTCATCGCGACCAGAAAGGTGGAGCCTACACGCTATCTTACGTGATGGTGATTCCCATTTACCTTATCGCGTTTTGTTTTGTGATTGAGACAACTCTCATGCTGATCGCTAAACTTGGTACCAATTACTCCTCTTTTGCAGCGGCTCGAACTGCAATTGTTTGGTTACCATTTGGCAGAAGTGACAAAGTCGAAGAAGCAGCCAGACAAGCCTTCGTTCCATTTGCCAGTGGATTGCGTGCAAGTCCTGCTTCCCTTTCAAGCGACTCGAAGGAAAAGCGAGAGTATCTAAGAGCCTACCAGGATTACTGCAGCAAGATTGGTGCGTCGGCGGATTATGTTCGTTTCATCGAACGCAAATATGATTATGCCCAAAATGCCGTTAGCGCATCTTTTGACATCCTGTCCCATGATGCAGTATGGGATGAGGATGTTTCCGTAACGGTCACCTACGAATTTCCATTCTCGGTTCCAATCGTCGGTCGACTTTTGGGTCGTCACAAAGCGGGAGACCTATTCGTTTACGACATTCAATCTACTACGACTTTGCAGATTGAAAATCCGCACAACGACGAAAAGAAACTGGGGATTAGCTATGTCCCTCGCTAGATTCTTCAAAGATCGACTCTGCGAGATAGCCGCTGGCGAAATGCCTCCCCTGACGCGTCGTCAACGGCAACGAGGATTTCGCTACAGCCCTTGGCAGCGTTTCCATGCCGACGAAGATGGCAAGATCACCTTCGTCAGTATTTTTACCGTATTGTCCATGATCATGCTCACTGGCTTGATCATGAATACAATCGTATCGGTAAAAGAGAAACTTGAAATGCAGAATGCTGCAGACGTCGCTGCCTACACTACAAATCTTTGGCGTGCTCGCGCGATGAATGCGATCACGACGACGAACCACTTGATGGGTGAGGCAACCGCTGTCCTAGTCCTCCTGGATGGTTTTGGTGGTAGATTGTTGGAGAGCACCGATGGCCCGATCCAATCCGAGGAATTTAACAATCTCAATCGAGAACTCAAAGACAGTGACGATGTCGCGTTGGACGTACGGGCACTTCCAGGGATCAACGGCTCCGAAAGCCGAGAGCTTAAGTTGATCGCCGAACTGGACAAAATACTTGTAAAGGCCGTAGTCGATGCGATGACAAATGATCAAGGGCGAGCTTCTGCAGGAGCCGCGCTTTATGACTCCCGCGTGAGACTCAAGAGCCTGACCCTTCAAATATTCTTACTCAAAAAACTACTCAATAAGATTCTGACAAGCGGGCTCAATACGATAGCAGAATTTCCACCAACGAAAAAGTTTGGTAAGCCGTTTCAATATGCCGTGGTGTTGATGCACATAGCCTGCAGCACCCAACTCGTACCGCTCCTCCAAGAATGGTACACGCTCGAATTGATTGAAAGTGCTATTCGTTTGATTCAACCCGCCAAAATCGCAAGCGGAATTGAATCGGGACTTCTTCCGGCTCTTACCGCGTATACAGATAATCTTGCCAAATCTAAATCAGGGATCACACCCTGGCAAAGAGGACTGACGAGCCACTTGGAGCAAGTGAAAGCCGATCATCGACTGGTCGCGATCGCTATCCAACCTGATATCAAAGAGCTTCGCCTTCCACTCATACAAGAACTTCCACCTAAAACAGAACCGCCGAGCGGTGGATCGGATCCATCATACGATGTTCCTCCCCGCGGGTGGCAAGATGGTTTTTCGTCAAAAACACCGCTTGAAGCAATGTTTCAAAAAATTGCGAAACTGTTCGAACCTCTACAGGACATCCTCGACCGAGTTCACGATATCGTAGACCCACTTATTGAAGGATACGAGAACGCCAAAGACGCGGGAGGAGCATTGGGCGATTTGGTTGGCAGTGTAGGGGATTTTATGGGAATTGAGAAATTCATTGATCCATTTAAAACTTTTTTCTCTGCGATAAACGAATTCAAGAGAGCCAAACAGATGGAGGAGACACGAAATGAAGGCTCCCAGAAGAATCCCTGTATCAACCAGGACTCGGACGAGCGTTATCGCATGGAAAAGTTCTATTGGGACGATGAACGTTATTCGCAGTGGACTCGAGCAACTTATCCGTACGTCGATCAGCATCGCAAAAAGATCATTAAAGTTGCGAAGAAGGTAGTTAAATACAGCAACTTCGCAACCTACTACGTTAACTATACGAATCGTTACACGCTCTATCGAGCCTATATCCTTCGGAAAGTCGAATCAGAGCAACCAGAAAAAGAAAAGGAAAACCTCGGCCCACTCAAAAAGCTGCTCAGCGAACTGGCTTCAAAGTTCGATGCTGCGATCGCACCGACTGACGAGTCGCTCGCTGCAGAACCTGCACCATTCGAAAATTTTGAACAGACGATTCTCAACCAGATCCTCCCTACTGCAAGAGGTCTTGCAGGCAACCCCAGCGTCCGCAAATGGATCGAAAAAGCGGAAAAGCTAAGCGACAACATTCAAGCCGCTGGAGAGGAGGCTGTTGCGAAATGGAATGAAGAATTCGACATTTCCCGAGAAGACCTACAAGCACTGGCAGAGCAGATCGAGCGAATCAACCGCATCTCGGAATTGCTGAGCTTGCTTGAGGAACTACTGGATCAATTTGAAATCCCAAAACCTCACATGTGGGTCCTGCAACAAATGGAGGGACGAAACAAAGGTAACGAACCCTGGACGCGGGACAGTCCCTTAGCCGAGAAGCTTTTTTCTGCTCAGGCAACGGCTAAGAGAAACGGGCAAACGATTTTCATGTCTCCTGTCTTCTTCACCCAGCACCTTGCCGGAGAACGGAATACATTCGCGCAGTCATTGCTTTATAATGCCAATGGACGAAACCTTGGCGGAAAAACCAGTTCAGAATCCGAGCAGACTCGATTTCAACCCAACACCGGATGGGATACGCTAAATTGGGAAGTTCCTGTACAAACGCTCGAGTGGGGGCAGGTCAACATTGACGTTCCCTACTCAAGTGATTCCAAGCTCTCATGGGGATCTCTTCTAACTCCTCGATCATGAATAACATCAATTTACGTCTTTTGCTAATCATTATTGTTTATACGACTTTTACATTCCCATTTGCCAGGAATGTGAAAGCTGAAACTTTTTCTGATTGCATTGCAATCAGTAGTTCACCGCCACCGCAAATCTTTACTTTCGACCAACTCAGCTTTTCGCTGATCAACGGCGAGTCTTATCTTGCGATCGCTAACGACGCTAGCGGCTTTAAGCCCCAGATTGGTGATCGTATCATTTTCCTCAAAAACGGCAATAGAATGGTCGAGGGTGAATATATAGGTGTATCCAAAAAAGGAAGAATAGCAGTGTTTAAATACAATACTTCATTTTTTTGTACTACCGCTCCAAGCTCGCTCGAGAACAACACGTTTCCTCCAATGCTCACTGAATCTGTTCAAAATGCAGTAAGAAACGGATCTACAACTGCGACAAAAAGCACACCGATGAGATCGTCTAAGACAAAAAGTAAAACTGCTGGAAACCATTGTATTCCATTGCGTTCACTGGCAAACAACTCACTCTCTGTAGAGCTTCACAAGCGACCAACAAAAATAAGTCTTGAAATACTGCCCACTATGACCGTTAAAATAGAACTGAAACAGCCTAAAACAGCCATGGAATTTGCAGAGGCCATTGGAGCGGTAAAAAATCATTCCGGCCAAAGCATCGAATTTAAAACACAACAGCGGATAGCCCTGCAAACTTTAACGAATAAGGTAAATGATGAAAGGCAAAGACGCGGAATCGCACAAAGGCAGGAACTAAAATACTCTCCCGGATTTGCCGAATATGCCATCTCTTCTATTTGGATAGAAAATATCAAAACTGTTTCAAACAACAGTGATATTGTTACAAACTGTAAATTTGTATTATGCCAAGCACAGACTGCAATAGTATGGAACAACAATGCGACATCGTCGCAAGATCGTGCTATAGCCCAGGACTACCTTACCAGATTGCGAGGACGTCACGAATTAGTACATCTTAAACTGGGAAGGTGGATAACTGAAGATGCCGTAAGCAAGCTATCGCGCCGTCAACTCACATCGGAGGACTTAAGAGCTGGTGTAAAATGCCTGACTTCAGCGATTGCTCAAGCCAACAAGGAACTTGACGACGAGACTAATCACGGGGAGCGTGAAGTCGATTTCTACTTTTCATTGATAGATAACAAGACCGCTTCGATATCACATAAATCAGTAGGCTATTTCTTCCCATGATCTACGCGGTAGAGCGAGCGAGACGTTTTCAAGCCGATAGACTGGCCATCGCGCAACTCGAATTCATTCTTGTGCTGGTGGTGTTAGTACCGCTTTTTTTGGTGCTTCTGTGGTTAGGTTATGCTGGATCGCGTTTAGTCTCCGTGGTCAGCGATGCTAGGCATCAAGCATGGAGAGAGCGGCAGAACGCCAAGTCAAATCCGTTTGAGTTCGAGAACTCTTTGCAAGGTCGGATCGCTCAAAATCGGGAAGAGACCATCACTTTCATCTCAAGCTTCGATTCCTGGTCAAAGCCCACAGCGACGCACATTGTCTATGCCGGAAATTGGGGTTATCCAGAAATTGACCTGAACAAAGAGTTTCCCAATTACAAGTACATGAGCCAACTCGCGATGAAGGCCCCCGCGGATAGGGCAGCCAACATCAGCGAATTGATATCGAGTATCAGAGACTTCTTCAAAATCGATCTCAATCGGCTCAGCGAACTGGCGATCCAAAAAGCGAGCTCCATCCAAGAAAATATTCTTGATAAGCTGAATTCCTTTTTAGATTCCGTGGAATCAAAAGCTCGGGATATTTCCGAAGCGATTCAGGATGCTAAGGATCAAGCAGTCAAACGAATCGAGGAGATAAAAGAAAAGCTGGTCACTGCAAACACTCACCTTTCTAACGCGGAAAAACTGAAGGACAAAATCGGAGATATCG
>JBEGUT010000074.1:0-11118 GCA_041178745.1 Planctomycetota bacterium
GTAACCCGAGGGCCTAGCGTTAACATCTGCGCCCGCTTCGATCAAGACGCTGCCAAGTTCGAAGTGACCATTCTCTACAGCCAGGCTCAGCGGGGTCAAACTCAATCGTCCTCGACAAAACTTCATGCTTGACTGCGTGTTCATCACTGAATTCACATTGCATCCGGCCTTTAATAACCTTCGGACGGCCTCAATATGACCTTCGCGAACAGCAAAGAATAAAGCATTAAACCCGGATTGAAGCGTTACATCTACGTCAGCTCCGGCTTCAATGAGCGCATCCAGCACATCCCCATTCCCGTCGCCGGCGGCCCACATCAATGCAGTTTGTCGTCTCTGTTCGCGCGCATTGACGTCAGCACCCGCTGCGATGAGCGTCTTAACTGGTACCACACGGCCTGTCCGTGCTGCGGTCATCAACACGGTTTCGCCGTTGGGTAGCGTCGTGTTTGGATCGGCACCCGCGGTAACTAGCAGCTTGACCAACTCGTCATTTCCATTAAGACATGCCAAATAAAGTGGTGTCACTCCGTAACGGTTCTTCACATCGACGCGAGCTCCCTTATCAATCAGGGCTTTTGCCAATCCAGATTCACCGTACTGAATCGACCAGTGCAATGCGGTCATTCCATCTGCCTGGGCGACATTGACATCCACTCCCATTTGCAGCAAAAGATTGGCGGCCGCAAATTCTTTAGCCTCCACCGTGTTGGCGAGTTCGGCTTGATCGGCAGGATCGTCAGCGGCGTAATTGCTGCCGCATAAAATCAAAGCCACGAGAATAGGCCCGATGATTTTTGCTGCTAGTAGTTTTCGGTCATTCATCGATTGTACCTGATCGCTATGACGTGCCTGTATGTATGGCGTGCCTGTACGATTCCATTCGTCGCCAAACCGAACACTCAGTAATTAACGAGTCAAAACCTACAGAGGCAGTGGCGTGAACAACTCATCGACCATGCCGTTGCTATCGGCGAAGTGATCGAGCTTGACGCCGACTTTGTCTAGCAGCGTCAGGTGTAAATTAGCCAGCGGTGTTGGCTCTTTGAATTGAATATGTCGCCCACCTTTCATTCTGCCAGCTGCTCCACCAGCGACTATGATTGGCAAATTGGTATGATCATGCACGTTGGGATTTCCCATACCACTCCCGTACAGATATAAAACGTGGTCGAGCAGCGTTCCTTCGCCCTCCGGAACAGCTTGAAGCTTTTGTAGAAACTCGGCAAACAGCGAGACGTGGAATTGGTTGATCTTAGCCATTTTTGCAATCTTTTCGGGATCATTTCCATGATGAGTTAGCGGATGATGAGCATCCGGAACGCCGATCTCTGGGTACGTTCGATTGCTTGTTTCCCGGGCCATTTGAAATGTAGTGATCTTTGTTACATTGCCTTGCAACGCCAATACTTGCAGATCGAACATCAGCCGCGCATGGTCAGCGTAGGCTGCAGGCACGCCACTCGGTCGGTCAACATCAGGCAAAGGGTTTTCAATGGTAGCAACTTCAGCCCTCTGAATGCGTTGCTCCACATCGCGAATCGATTCCAAATACTGATCAACTTTTCGTCGATCTTGCGGGCCAAGAGTGTTTTTCAGTTGCCTCAGTTCTTGGGTCATCGAGTCCAAGAGGCTCGCTTTTTCATGAAGCGCCTGCCGGCGACGCAAGCTGTCGGGTTCCTCGCCGAATAATCTTTCGAATACCAGGCGTGGATGTGCCTCTGCCGGCAGTGGCGATGTCGGTGATGACCACGACAAATTGTTCTGATAGACGCAAGCATAGCCGTTGTCGCACTGGCCAACGACCGAAAGCAGATCCATCGCCAACTCCAACGAGGGCAATTGCGTATCCTGTCCGATTTGCTGAGCAGCCACTTGATCTACAGTAGTACCCAAAAAGTAATCGGTACTTTCAGTTCGCTTCGCAGTCGCAGCGCTTAGGAACGAAGAGTTCGATGTTGCATGGGTTCCAGGATAAGCGTTCTTCAATTCCATGTTCGAAAGAATAGCAACTTTATTTTTTACTGGTTCCAGCGGCATGAGGGTTGGTGACAATTGGTCCAAATTGTCTCCACCGGGAGGAGTCCAACGCGTTACATCGCAACCCATGGGCATGTATACAAATCCGAGTCGCTGCAGTTTGTCGGGACTCGCCGCAGTACTGGCAACGGCAGTCATCGCTGGAATCATGGCGTCCAAGAGAGGCAGCGACAGACCAACGCCGACACCTCTCAAAAACGTTCGGCGTGGCAGCGATTTTTTCATGACGATCATTGCGCAGTCCTCATTTGAAAAGGAACACTTTCAGTGATTCCAAGCACGATACTAGCGAAACGATAGCCATCCGCTTTGGCACGACGAACAATTTTTCGGATCGCCGCTGCATCGCTAGGTTCGATACCTCTGCCTAAGGCGTAAGTCATTAACTTTTCCGTGAGCGTCTGAACGAACAAGTCGGGGTTTGCAAGGATGGCTTCTTCTAAATCATCAACGCCATGAATCTCTGTGCCATCCCACAGCAATCCACTTGGATCGATGAATTCACCGGTGTCCCGCTCGCGCCACTGCCCAATTGCATCAAAGTTCTCAAACGCTAATCCCACCGGATCTAATAGATCATGGCAAACCGCGCACGCTGCATTGGCACGATGCTGTTCCAATCTAGCTCGCAGCGGCAACGCTGCCGAGACGGTATTGTCCTTCAGCGCTGGAACGTTCGGCGGTGGTGGCGGTGGCGGACTGCCCAGTAGATTCTTAAGTACCCAGTATCCCCGCAGGACTGGCGAGGTACGAGTAGCATAGGATGTTACGGTCAGAACACTTCCCTGGCGGAGCAAACCACCGCGACGTCCGTGCTTGTCGAGTTCGATTCGCCGGAAATGGCTGCCATAAACATGCGGGATTCCGTAATGCTTGGCAAGCCGTTCGTTGAGGAACGAATAATCGCATCGGATTAGGTCCATCACACTCCGATTTTCGCTGACAACACTCTGGAAGAGCAGTTCGGTCTCACGCTTCATCGCTTGGCGCAGGTTATCGTCAAAGTCTGGATACAATCGCATATCGGGTACGAACGAATCGAGATTTCGAAGGTGCAACCACTGTTCTGCAAAACTGTTGGTCAATGACGCGGATTTCTTGTCGGCCAGCATGCGCTCGAGTTGCGTGGCTAACATAGCCGGGTCTCGCAGTTTCCCCCCTCCAGCCACATCCAGCAACTCCTCGTCTGGCAAACTGCTCCAAAGAAAGTAGGACAGACGCGTCGCCAGTTCGAAATCTCCGAGTGCATAGACGGTCTGCGGTTTGAGGTCGCTAGGCTGCTGCTCGATACGAAAAAGAAAATGTGGACTAACTAAAATGGCACTCAGTCCGCTCTCAATACCGACATCAAATCCACCTTCTTTTGCCGCTTGCTGAAAGTGCCTTATCGGAACGGCCAAGTCTGTATCGGTGACATTACGACGATAAGCGCGTCTGGCAAGCGAGCTAAGGATCTGCTTTGCACATGCTTGTTGTTCGGAGTCCGCCTTCGGGTAGACAAAAAACAGCCGTCGACGGCTAGGCGTATCTGCGGGCGGTGTACCATCGTACGGGCCGCGAATACTTATTTGGTAAATCGCTGGTCCGATTCGCGGATGGCGATAAAAGTTATAATGCACATTGAGCGGTTGTCGAACGGATTCCAGAAGCGAAGTCGATTGTTCGGGAAAGACGACCGCCACTTGGTGAGGCCCGGCCGCCATCTTAAAGCGAACTTTCAGGTCTGCATCGACCAATTTGTCACTTGTGCCCGAAGGCGGACGTTCGAACTGCACCGTACCCTTACATTCTCGATCGATCAGTACATCGATCTCATGTTTACTTTTTAGGCTTTCAATTTCGTCGTTGCGATCTCTCATCAAACGAATTTGGATTTCGTACTCGCCGTTCTGAGGAAAGTTATGTTCGATGACCGTACCACCGCGCGAGCCAATCGGAGCGCCTGTGATATGAACATCCTGAGTTACATCGGCAGGGATTCGATAGACGACTTCATCACCCGCCTTCGCGCGAACGCCAACAGCTAGGCGACTTATCTCGCGAGCCGCCGATACGTATCGTTCAAGCAGCGATGGTGAGAGATTGGTAACAGTCACATTATCAAAGCCGTGACTAGACTCGTCGCTGGGCAACATATCACCAACATCGATTTCCATGTCCAGCAGATCGCGGATCGAATTGCCGTACTCAGTCCTCGTCAGTCTGCGAAAAGTTTCGAGGTAACCTGGATCAGGATGTTCCTGTGCCAACGCATCGAGCGATTTGGTTAGGCATTCAAGTGCAGTGCGATAGTCGGCGTCGCTCGGTCGTTGCGAGCCGGGCGGCGGCATCTGCTTCGAGAAGAGCTTGCGAACTACGCCCTCCCATCGATCTGCATTCTGTGGGATCGTCGACTTGAACAGGCTATCCAGATCGAGCCCTCCCTCGTTGGTGCTTTGATTGTGACAGTCGAGACAGTACTTGCCTGCGAACCCTCGAGCAACTTCGAGTGGTCGCTCATCCTCCTGCGCGCACGCGAACTGAAGACCAAAGAGCAATGCAGCGCTAAATACAACGCCAGCCCAATAAAGATCTCGAATATTTCCTTGATGAGCCATAATAGCCGCCAGGGATGCAGGGATGGTAATTGCGGTAAGCATGTATTGTAACAGCTAAAGCAACGCAAAAAAGTAAATACGGGACTTGTCCGATATCTGGACTGATTGGAAGACACATTGGTCAGCCTTACTTCTCCTTGGTTAACTCGCTCGACTCATTAAATTCATATGGGCAAGAGGCTAAGTAGGGCGTGTCATGAGCGTTCTCAAACTCTCTGACAACAGTCGCCAGACGGGCTCTCCGATCACCGGATTCTGTTAACTCTTCTGCCCCGTTACCGCTGTAAGCTTTGTTGGACTCATCGGTTGCTTGCTCGTATCGCTCCGCTACTTTGAGATACTGGGAAACCGCAAAAGCTAAGTAAATTTGTTGGTCGATGTTGAGTGCACTGATAAAGATTCACCTGATGTAAGGTTGGGGTTAAGTTGGGTTCCATAGATTCAAAGTCACCTCCAACCACACTTCCGGAGTAATTCGTAGCCATTCGGCGCTGCAAGACATTCTGGGAAGTGCGTTCGAGAACTCGGCCAGCCGCTGGGCGGCTGGAGAGTTGATTTTAGAAAGTGGAAAGTAGAAGTTTTGTAAGATTTGGCTTTGTCATCCAGGCACAAGCCAAATTGGAATTCGAATCATTACGGACGTGGAATTCGACATCCTTGCACCACCCCCAACCTGTTAATTTACCAGTTCGAAACTGCATTTTCAAAACTGGACCGAACGGGCATCGCAATCCGTAAGTCAATACTGATAAGAGCTTTACGAATTACCTCCAAAGAATATTGCTACTAAGAGGGTTGTTACGCAACAAAGCTCTCTAACCAGAGAGTCGGAGAGTTCGAAAGGGTTGCTCCCGGGGTCCGAGCCCAACCTCCATGGTTGCTCTCGGAAGATCGAGAGCTACCGGTTCGGAACTAAAACTCTCGCCGCGATTCCCGAGTCGTATTAAAGCCTTGGAAATCCAGGGCTTTAATACAGAAAGCCGAGAGCGGTCACACTCGGCTTTCTTTGTTAACTGGTTAACAGGCTCTTTCCGAGCCAAAAAACTTACCTCCTCTTCCTTGATGCCTACAGAACTTTCTTCCGCGCGCCGCCGCTTGATTTCAGAATACAAATCAAGAGCTTTAAGGAAGGTTCTGAAGCGGCGTGAGAGTCAAAACCGGCGACGTTCGTCCACGACATAACAGAAAACTGAGCTTGTCTCTCCCGGAGCCGCAGGATGCCGGCATCTAGGATCGATGCGACATCGACGAGTTGTTGCTCGTCGGGTGTGCGCGCAGTTTCAGTGCAGTTGGTCATCGTGATAATCTCCGCAAGAGAATGGCCACCGATTGTGGCCCAGTGCTTGTTGCTGCAGCAGGTTCGTGGCCGAGCTGGGCCCTATTGTTTATCTACCGGGCGGAGGTTCGAGTTGGCGGATTTAATCTGTCGATTACTTGGGACAAAGCGACTTCATGCTTGCCCGGCCACTAGAACTTCACGACAATTTCCATTGGATCGATTGGACTTACAAGAGGATGAGGTCCCAGTCGAAACCCACGTAATTACGCTGCGTTATTCCCCCGAATCGCACTGGAGCCAAATCTATGATTAGATGCGTTTTCCTACTTCTGACTGTCATCATTATGTGTAAGAACGCAGATATTTTAGCTGCCGACGGTCCTGCGAAAGACATTCCTGAGTTGCAGGTACTATCGAATTACGTCGGAACATGGGACGTCGCGATCACATCCAAAGATTTCCCGTTTCCAAAAGGCGAGTCCTCAACGAGTTGGGTGCTCGACGGTAGATTCGTGCAGCAAACCGGAGTATTGAAGTCCGATGACGGTTCCAAATCGATCAAGGTTACTACATTGATGACGTATGACTCCGAGAAAAAGATGTATCGGATGTGGTCATTTCAATCCAATGGATCAACGAGCGAGGGGACCGGAAAATGGAATGAAAAGACACACACGATGACTTCGACGAGCCGGCAAGATGGAACGACAACTACGATAACGGCAAAATTTAGTGACAACGGTATCGAAGAGTGGTTGATCGTCACAACCAATCAGAACAATGAAGTCGTCGGCCGTACTTCTGGAACCAACACGCGTCGCAAAAAATAACAAGAACGACGCTATAAACCGATATGCCATCTTTTAGTTTGAAGATACAAGTTTTACTGACAACATTTGTTGTCCTGATGATGGGCTCCTTGCCGTTTCTGCCAAGCGTCCCACCTATGAAAACCCCGTTCCCCCAATTTATCTTTGCGACATGCTGGATCTTCGCGACGTTCGGTGCTTTTCTTTCTCTCGCTGCCAAATCACATCTCCGAAGCGAGCGATTTTGGTACTATCTGATGGTAGCGTCTGCGTTAGGAACCTGGGGTAGTTTCTTTCAGACCTGTTTGGTCTTTGCGAAAGAAGCCAAACTCCATCCTCAATTTCCTGGCGCAGGTTTGATCTGGATGATTCCTGCAGTCGGCATTTATGCGGGAGTACTTGCCGCTTCGATGGCATGGTTGTTTCCAACCAATCACAGCTCAAGGCAAAGCGAAATAATGCCTTCTTCCTCTTCAACGCAGGGAGCAAAATCCCCATATGTGACGATCGATTCCCTCAATCAACTAAGTGTGGTTGATAGATTGCTCTTAGGGATCGCCCTCTTCTATCTCTGCATTTGCCTGTGGATGATGGTTTATGAGCCCTTTGTCGAGAAGCTTGAGAATCTCCCATCGCCCATTTCCTTCTTGCTAGGACTCCCTTGGAGCCCGCTCGTTTACCTAAGCTTTTTGTTTCGCCCGACAAGCTTTCGACTACCACTCCTTTTATTTGTTTACACCGCCCCTCCGATCATCAACGTTTTTTATTTACTACGTGCGCGAGGGATTCGCCTTAAGGTAGGCGTCGTGAACAGAACCTTGGAGATTCAGAAACAGAGGAACGCCCATGAGTCGCATACCGTCTAAGCCGGAACTATTCCCTCCGATCGCCGAATCGCATCCCAGTCGATGGATTACTGTACCTTTGGGATTTTTTGCGGGTGGATTGGCTACTGCAGTTGTGGCATTCATATTTGCAATCGTATTCACGATGGGACCCTTCTCACGTTTACTCGGTTTCGACGAGTTCGACGCGTTAATGATCATCGGCCTACCTGTAGTCTGCTTACCTGGTGGAGTAATTGGCGGATCAATACTCGGGAGCATGCGAAAGTGCAAAAATGCGTACAGTTATTCCGTGCTCCCCTCTGGAATACTCGCGGGAATTTATTTTTTGATGGGTATTTCCCAACAAGAGTTATCCAAAAAAGTAGGTGCTCAACTCATCTCGGTAACCAGCGTGTCTGTTTTCATGGTGGCTTCTGCTGCAGTTGGATTATGGGCTATTTCGAAACTTTTTCGCTGGATCGCGAATTCGAAATGAGATGACCTAGATTAAAAAGATTCAGTGTTAAATGGGTATCTTCGGACTCCCGGATTCTAAGGATTACCGCACCCAGGATCGATGCAACTTTGACATCTGAATGCTCGTGGGGGCGACACGCAGACTCAGCACAGTTGGCAATGGGAAAAAAGAGCATCCAACCGAACGATGGATCCGCTAACATAATTCTATGGTCAGTTGGCATTACGGTTTCAAAAAAGCATCAGTACATATGGCTCAATGAAAACTCTCTTTTCCCGATAGTCTTCAAGGAGTGGGACAATCCCATGACACAAAGAGTCGAAGCAGAGAATCCTATGGTGCCAAGAACTTTTTCTTTGAAGATGCTTCTCGTACTGACTGCCTTTGTAGCGGTCATGGTGGGCTCTCTGCCATTTCTACCAAAATTTCCCAGGCTTAGTAGCATCTATCCCAAGGCCGTCCTGTTGGCGTGTTGGTGGGGAGCTACCCTAGGCGCATCGATCGCCTTGACAATGAGACGTAATTTCGTGAGCGATCGATACTGGTATGCACTCTTAGCCGCTTCGTCGATGGGAACTTGGATTACCTTCATAAAACACTACTATTGGTGTGTGCAGGAAGCCAAACTTAGCACTCAGTTTCCTGGCGTTGGCGCAGCGGGTTTTGTGATGTTTGTTGCATTTTATTCGAGCTTCCTTGCCTTCTCTGTCGCATGGATCATTCCTGCGAGACAACTCCAACAAAAAAACGACCCAAAGCCTGCACCAAAATACAAAGAGACCCCGATTTCCTCCTTTTGTAACTCTAGTTTCCCGTGATCGATTGAGTGTGGCTGATAAATTGCTCTTAGGAATCGCTTTCATCTATCTTTTCGTATGCCTGTGTATGAGCGTGTATGAGCCCTGCGTAACGAAACCAGAGAATCTTCCATCGCCTATCACTTTCTTATTAGGTCTCCCATGGAGTCCGCTCATTTACCAAAGCTTTTTGTTTTGCCCGATAAGGTATCGAGTCCTACTTCTTTTATTCGTTTACACCGTTCCGCCGATCATCAACGTTTATTACTTGCTCAAGATACGAGGTATTCACTTTAGAATTTCCATATTGAACCGCTTCCTTTACAGCGAACCAGAAAGCAAAGACGACTAGGCTTGTAGCCGGCTCCCTGATGCGCCATATACTTTATTCAAGTGCGGGCCAAAGCTTTGATGAGGATATCCTAAAAACATGAACTATACATCCGTTGGAATGTCTCTTGTTGCATTGGCTATCGTGCTTTTTGGAAGCAATCCAAGTACCACATCAACACCTGCTGAAGACCTGCAAGCATTACAAGGTAACTGGAAGGTGATCGGGCTTAGCTGGTCGTCAGAAGAAAGTATGCGACTTCCCAAGTCGCTTGGTTTGAACGAACGCGAAGCTGAAATCCAAGTGGATGGCAATCGATTGCTGTCCGAAAGCCATCTCACGGCAACGCTTGCTAATGATTTAGCTTTACCTGCGCAGCAAAATGAGATTGGATTCGCTGGTTCACGCTTGGTGATGCTCACCTTGCCTGATGGAAAAGGATTTCTGTGCAGCTACTTGATCAAGGATGGGAAACTGCAAATCGCTTATCCTCATACGTGCCATTGTCGCCGAGGTTCGGGGCAAGTCCTTGATCTAGAACGGACGGTTAAGTAAGCGAAAATACCAGGACAATTTCACGTCACTTTTAAAATATCCTCGTCGCTCAGCCCATCTAACAAGCAATGCGATCAGACCGGCCTCGACGAACCAGGCAGGTATGAGCCAACGCCAGGGTGGAGAAGGAATGACGTGCCATTCGTTAATAGATCTGAATAGCTCGAGGAAAGTTTTGCCATCCTCCCCGAAACCACCGAATGCTCCTTTCAATCGGAATTGCAGTTTCCGCCTAGCCGGTTCGGTATCCCAGATGTCAAGAAGCCAATTATTCTCGAAATGAACGATTGCCGGCAGTGACCGGTCTGAATTGAATTGGATTTGCGATGGAGGAATATTCTCTGTTATCACGGGAGCCTGCTCGAGGGGTGACTGGTTGGCAGGTACGTTACCGAAGGCTGCCTCGGTTGTTTACCTACCCTGCGGAGGTTTAATTTGGCGGAAGAAATCAGTTGGTAGGAAAGAGCGTTTAGCTTCCCTCTACTTGCCACGATATGAAATCTGCGTTCTTTCAGTGCAGAGAGTTAACGTGTTCTCGAACGCCTTTTTCCAGAATATCCTGCAGCGCCGGACTGGAAATCGCCATCGATCGATGCGACGACTGAGATAGGTATGTCGCCGGTGTAGGACGGTTACTGGTCGCGACCGCTTTGTTTAGCTACCGAACCGAGATTGGAGTTATCAATTTGGAGAAGTCGCTCGCGGGATTATTATTCAGGACTACTTGAAATTCGATCTTTCGGCTACCTTAGGCCGGTTAGGTCGATTAACTGCTAAAAGGAATGCGTCTCGTGGCTCCATCCGAAACAACCACAGCTTCAGGCTATCGACTATCGGAATTGGTGTACTACGCACTAAGGCTGGGAGCTATCGGCTTTGGTGGACCTGTCGCTCTTGTCGGATACATGCATCGAGACCTAGTCGAACGCAATAAGTGGATTACTGAGTCGGAATACAAAGAAGGCCTAACTCTTGCGCAGCTGATGCCCGGCCCACTTGCGGCACAACTTGCAATTTATCTCGGTTATGTGCACTACAAAGTGCTTGGAGCAACGTTAGTCGGGATTGCGTTTGTACTTCCATCATTCCTGATGGTGTTGGCAATTGGTTGGGCTTATGTCCAATTCGGTGGTATCAGCTGGATGCAGGCCGTATTCTACGGTGTAGGAGCAAGTGTGATCGGAATCATTACAATTAGCGCTTACAAGCTGACGCAAAAAACAATCGGAAAAAATATTCTGCTTTGGTTGATTTATGCAGCTAGTGCATCAACTACGATCATCACCGAGTCGGAGAGTATTTGGCTTTTTCTGGGGGCCGGATTGATCGTCTGGGCAATCCGCACAACACCCTGGCGAAAGGCCCCAAATACCCTCGCCGCTACCTTTCTCTCGACCTTGGTAGT
>JBEGUT010000075.1:0-11074 GCA_041178745.1 Planctomycetota bacterium
GCGATCGCTTGATTAAGCGGCTTCATCACCGACAAATCATCAAAGACGATGTCGCCCAAAGTAACTCCAAACGACGCCCCATGCCCTTGCTCTGCAATCACCTGCTCCACAACATCATGCGCAATATACTCAACCTCTTTGATATCTCGAGGTTGTGTATCACCAAAGAACAGTGCCTTAAATGAATCAGGCTCCTTGCGAGGTGTCAGTGGAAAATCAATCGATGACGGCAACGGTCCCGTTGGCAACACTACAGGAAATCTCGAATCAGGCGAACCTTTTGGCTTATGGATGTAATAGAACTTTGGCAATTGATCTTCGGTCACCGGCGTCATCCAATCCCGCGGCTTGATCACAAAAACAATCGCATCGTCACTGACCGGCAAACTATACTTGCCCGCCTCATCAGTAACGACAATATCGCGACCGTTGGATACTTTGATTCCCGGCAACCCCTCTTCTCCCTCTCCCTTGCTTCGATCTCCATTTCGATCATGGAATACATACCCGACTGCAGTCCCCGTAATCGGTAGATCTTTCACATCGTTATGCTCATGTCCTTCATGCGCACTAAGCCAAACAGACGCACCGCACCATACGATCCAACCCAACATGAACGGTGCGCTAAAACGAAGACTAAATTTCATCGTAATCCTCTAGCTCAAGACTGTTCCAATGGAACCCTTCTAAGACAACTTTAACAGACGATAATCTACTCACCGGCTACCGATAAATCGTTTAACTCGTCAGCACTAATAGAGATTCGATCTCCATTAAGAAATGATGTGCTATCCTTGATTCTTTTCTTAAGCTCGATTGTTTTTACTCGGTTCCATCCAGTCCTTGTTGCCGGCCTTCCAAACAAAAATATCATCTCCCTAGTATTTCTTAATCAGCGCCGTCCTGACGCGGAAGACACCATGCACTGGGATGCTGCGTCATTCCAATTTTACCGTAGTACTCTCGCGCCGCCGGCGCCGCCAGAAGTATCAAGGAAGTACTCAGGCCAGCGGCTTCATGCGTTCGCCTCACTAATTCGCGTCCAATCCCCATCCGCTGATACTGTTCATCTACCGCCAAGTCGGAGAGATAAGTACAGTAACTCAAGTCGCTGATGGCCCTCGACACCCCGACAAGCAGGCCCGATTCATGACGCGCGGTCACAATAACAGTGGCGTTGCGCAACATTTTTACGATCGTACCGATCTTCCCAACCGGCCGACGTTCCGCGAGTGTCGAGCGAACCAGAACATCAATAAATTCCTGGGCACTTAAATCAGGTTCGAGGAAGTAGGCGATCCTTCTTTCATCCGCAAATTCGCTCGTTCCCGACATAGCTTCTACGCTCCACCAATACCGTTTTCACTATTCTGAAATGCACCCCAGCCAAGACCTTAGATTCTTCCAATTGACCATGGGTAGTGTTAGTATGAAAGTCCTTCCATAACTCAGTCCACTCCCCCCTCATTAAAACTCATGCACCGCTGGTACGGACTTTTTTTTACCGCCGCAATTCTCTTTAGTTTCACCTCTGGTCATTGCCAGCAGGAAAGTGGAACGATTGAAGCAGCCGAAAAGTCTCCAGCAACGACTCCTCCTGATAATGCGAAGATTCTTTTCTTTCAACAGCAGGTACTGCCACTGTTGAAAGAACATTGCTACCCATGTCATTCGCATGAAACCGAATTCAGCGGCAATCTCGCGCTCGACTACGCCAGTGGCTGGAAAACTGGCGGTGACCGCGGCCCCGCTGTCGCGCCGGGGAAACCGGACAGCAGTCTGCTGATGAAAGTTGTTCGAGGCGAAATCAAAGACTTGCGTATGCCACCGGAAGAGCCGCTCCAGCAGGATCAGATCGAGATCCTTAGAACCTGGATCGAACAAGGAGCGATTGATCCTCGCGAAACTGTTTCCAAGTCTTCAGAAGACAAAAACACTTGGTGGTCTCTGCAGCCCATTCAAACCGCGATCCCACCGATCGACGCATTAATGCCTGCTGCTGAATCTTCTCTTGAGGTGCCAGCCAACCCAATCGATACCTGGATCGATCACGCTCAAAATAACAAAGGAATTCGTCCCTCTCCACTTGCCAGTCGTCGCTCTATACTACGCCGACTTACGATCGATTTGCACGGACTACTCCCGACAAGTGAGGAACTTGCGAATTTTGAAAAAGATGATTCGATCCACGCTTATGAAAAAGTTATCGATCGCCTGCTCGCATCTCCTCGCTATGGCGAAAGATGGGCGCGTCACTGGCTCGACTGGATTCATTTCGCCGATTCACACGGCTTTGAACATGATGTGATGAGACCTAACGCTTGGCTCTATCGAGATTATGTTATCGATAGCCTTAACCAAGATGTTCCCTGGCCCCGGTGGATCCGTGAACAAATTGCAGCCGATGGATTCTATCCCGACCGTCCCGAACTAACTCCTGCATTAGGCTTTCTGGCAGCTGGCCCATGGGATCAAAGCACTGCTGCTACAGCTCAAACCACCTTTGACTACATCGATCGTGATGATATGGTCATGCAAACGATGTCCGTTTTGACCAGCACCACTGTCCATTGCGCTCGTTGTCATAACCATAAATTCGATCCGATTTCCCAGGCCGACTACTATGCATTGCAGGCCGTCTTTGCCGGCATCGGTCGCGGCAATGTACCGTTTGATTCAGATCCACAGATTGGTCAACAGCGTCTCGAAGCCAAACGATTGCTTCAGGCTGCAAACGCGCGCGACAAATCGATTTTACTTAGCTCCTTCATAGATAACGAAGTTGCCACGTGGGAAAATCAAGTTGGTTCCGCTCCTCTTAAGTGGTCCACCTTTACCTCGGAAATGCTCATCGCAACCGAAGGTAGCGAATTAAAAACTCTTGCTGACAATAAAATCCAAGCTGCTGGTCCAAGACCTGCAACTGAAACCTGCATCATTACGGGCCATTCGACTCTGCCGCAAGTAACCGGCTTACGACTGGAAGTTTTTCGCGATGAAATGCTCCCGATGTCAGGCCCAGGGCGCAATGACAACGGAAATTTTCATCTCAGCGAAGTGATCATCGAACATTATCCTGAGGGTGTTGCCACAGCCATAAAAATCCCAATCGCGCAAGCTGCTGCCGACTTCAATCAAAACGACTGGACTATTTCCCATGCTATCGATGGCAATCCTGCTACTGCGTGGGGAATCTACCCCGAAGTTGGTAAGGATCACGTCGCTATTTTCCAATTCACCAAGCCACTCGCCCTGAAAGAGCGAGATCGATTAGTCGTGCATCTGCGTCAACTTCATGGCGGTTTCCATACGATCGGCAACTTCCGCCTCACACTGACCGATCAAGCTTCTCCGACCGCAGCTCTTTTACCTAAATCCGTTCAGGACGCTCTGCAAGTTCCCAAAGATCAACGGAGCGAATCACAACGACTTGATATCGGCGCCTTTGTTGCCGCACAAAAAGGGGCAGCGATCTTAAAGAATCTTCCCAGCCCCATTCATGTCTACGCGGCTGCAGCCAATTTCGAATCTCTTCCTCAAAGCGAGTTTTATAAACCATGGATGACCCCTAAAAAAGTTTTTAATCTCCGCCGTGGCGACATCGATAAGCCAATGGACGAAGCCCTGCCCGGTGCCCTTACCTGCCTCAGCCATTCCCCTAGCCGATTTGAATTGCCGAACATCAATCAAGAAGTCGCTAGACGCATGGCGTTTGCAAACTGGATCACTCATGAAGAGAATCCTTTGTTCTGGCGCAGCATCGTGAACCGAATTTGGCAACATCACTTCGGTCGTGGTCTTGTCGATACACCCAACGATTTTGGTCGAATGGGCAGCCTACCTTCACACCCCGAACTTCTTGATTGGCTCGCCAACGAACTAAGACGCAATGGCGGGTCACTAAAGTCACTGCATCGACAGATCCTCCTTAGCCGCGCCTATCAACGCTCTTCTTTACTCGATCCAGCATCGGCAGCAATCGATCCCGATAATCGTTTTATCTGGCGAGCTCCCATTCGACGAATCGATGCCGAGAGCTATCGAGATTCCCTACTGCACTTAGCTAATGCGACCGATCGTTCGATGGGAGGTCCGGCCGTTCAATGGTTTCGTCTTGGCCCTGCTATCCAAGTAACACCCTCTGTTGACTACGCGAACTATAACTGGAATCAAGCAGCCGGAAACCGCCGAGCTATCTATCGCTTTGTCTATCGCGGCATGCAAGATCCGTTTATGGAAGCGCTCGACTTTCCCGATGCAGCCCAGTTAACTCCAACCAGATCCTTCTCGGCATCACCCTTACAAGCTCTTGCACTTTGGAACCATGATTTTGTGCTTTATGCTTGTAAGAAACTTGAGCAGCGACTGCAGCTGCCATCAAGTGAAGATCAAATCCATTCCTCTTTTCAGCTTGTCTATTTGAGAGCACCTTCGCCTGAAGAGTATCAAGCCGCGAAGAAATACGTCGATCAATATGGTCTGGCCGCTTTGCTGAGAATCATGATTAATAGCAGTGAGTTTCTTTTTTGCGATTAGAAATTCGCGAGTTGGTGATCTCTATGTTACAAGCCTATCCTTCAACTTCGCGACGCGACTGGTTACAGAATATCGGTCACGGCTTTGGTATGCTGGCTCTTAGCTCGATGTTAGCGTCTCGTCCGATTCAAGCTAGTGAGCTATCTACAACATCGATCGGGGGTGAACTTCCGATTCGACCCGACGGTGGATTGCATCATGCGCCTCGTGTTCGTCGCGTGATTCAGTTGTTTATGAATGGCGGCGCAAGCCCCATGGATACATTTGATTACAAACCGGCGTTAGAAAAATATCATGGCCAAAGCTTAGGTCCTAAAGAGAAACCAGAAGGTTTCACCGCTCCTGCAGGAGCGGTCATGAAGTCTCCGTTCCGCTTTCGGCAATACGGTGAAAGCGGACGTTGGGTCAGTGAAGTGTTTCCGCATCAGGCCAAATGGGTAGACCATTTTGCCTTCATCATGTCCATGGCATCCAAAACCAACGTTCATGGTCCAGGAAGTTACATGATGAACACTGGGTTTATCCTCCCCGGATTTCCGTGCTTTGGAGCCTGGGTTTCGTATGGCCTCGGTAATCTCACCGACAACCTACCGACTTTCGTGGTACTGCCAGACTCTAGAGGACTTCCCTATAACCAGCGCGGCAATTTTAGCTCTGGCTTTCTACCGGTAAAGCATCAAGGATTGGTCCTGAATGCTGCCGCAACGGATCCTATCCCCAATTTACAACCCTCTCCTTCAACTGCGTTCGCTCAGGGTACAGCGGATCGCGCAGGCTTAGGCTTACTCCAGCAATTCAACTCTCAATTCGCTTCGCAGCATCAAGGCGACAATCAACTGACAGCACGTCTCTCCGCCTATGAACTCGCCGCGAAAATGCAACTTAGCGCTCCAGAAGCTTTTGATCTCAAAAATGAGACCGCTGCAACTCTCGAAGCTTATGGTCTCCAGCAGAAAACAACAGAGGATTTCGGTCGCCGCTGTTTGCTTGCGCGACGACTGATTGAACGAGGTGTCCGTTTTGTTCAAGTATGGAGCGGCCCATCAGGGGCAGCTAATAACTGGGATAATCATGGAAGTATCATTGGCGAACTGCCGCCAATAGCGACCAGTGTCGATCAACCGATCAGCGCCTTGCTCGGAGACCTTTTCAGCCGCGGATTGATGGATGATACGCTCGTTATTTGGACGACCGAATTTGGACGAACGCCTTTCGCCCAAGGAAGTGTTGGTCGCGACCACAATGGTGGCTCGTTCGTCACATGGTTGTGCGGGGCGGGCGTCAAAGAAGGGATTGCATATGGCGCGAGCGATGAACTCGGCTATCAAGCAGTCGAGGGCAAAGCCTATTGCTACGATCTTCACGCAACCTTACTTCACCTGTTGGGGATCGACCACAAACAACTCACTTTCCGCCACGCCGGCATCGATCGCCGCTTGACCGATGTCCACGGAAAAGTAATTCAGGAAATCCTAAGCGATCGGTGATGTAGGGTGCGTAATGTCGGCGGTACCAATTTACGGCATACCGGCAAAGCCGCTCTCCAACAACACAGCGCCGCAAAACCAAAACTAACTGCCGACGCAACGCACCCTCTCGCAAACACCGCAACCCATCCAAACGCGTGATATGCAACGGTGTGTCGCGCAACTCGCAATTTTTCCTGTTGGATGATTTATAATTTGGGCAACAAAAATTCCACGTGAGGCTCGTGCCCTCGCGCGACTCGCTGACACGTCCTACAAGAGCCACTCCTACTCCACAACCATCTCGCCATTCATCACCATCCAATGACCAGGGAATGTGCAAAGGTAGGGATAGCGACCCGGCTGATCGGGAACTCGGAAATAGATCGTAAACTCAGCACTCGGATCAACGATATCGGTGTAAGCGATAACCTGCTCGCTTCTTGGCACATACTGCATCGCAACTGCTTCGGGATCTGATATCAAGCGATTGGATAACTCACCAACGGTCTGCAAAGTACCCGGCTTAATCAAAGCCCAATTATGAGGCACAACATCTGGGTTGACCAATGTCAGCGCGATTGCCTCGCCTGGCTTGGCCGTGAAACTGCGCGTCGCATACATCAAATTCTTACCAGCCTCAATCCGCACCGCTCTCGCATTTTTTATCTTGGATCGCCATGGATTGGGAACCTTCTTCGCTGCCAAGATAAGATCACCTACCATCGGATGCGGAGCGATTCTCTTCTCCACTTCGCGATAGCCACGAATATCGGTACGAGGCGCGTCCATTTGATGAACGGTCGTAAACAAATCATGCCCACGATCTGCGTCGACATTCATCCGCAAGTAGACCTGGTTAGCAGGTTGCAGATCGGGAATCTCAAGAAACAACGTCTTTCCCTCATCAACGACCTGCGCCGAAGTTACCAGTAACACATCATGCCCGATGACTCCGGGATGTTGTGTCGAAAACTCCGGTGATCCATAAGCCGAACTGTACCGATAATTCCAGGCCTGTACGATGTGACTCTGAACGTTCTCCGCGATTTTGGGATCGAGCTTCTGCGCAAACTTCACTGCAATACCGTTCTGATGCACATGAAAACCAACAGGCGTCTGAACTGTTTGTCCTGTATAACGCGCTCTCTGGAAACAACCGATTTCAATCGAATATGCGCCCCAACCCGCCATGCCACTGACATACAACTGGCCATCTAGCGGATGAAAACGTGCGCGATGGGTACCTGACAAGAACTCACCTCGTAACGGCACCACACCACCTTGCAACTGTCCTCCGACCTCATCGCGGAGCAACAGAAAATGCGAACCAGTACCAAACGATGTATGCACCATGTTCCCCTGCAGTGGTCCCCATTTATCACTGGAGATATAAATTTGACCTCCCGCCGAGTTGTCTAATCCTCGAGGCAAGTAAACCAGAGGCAAGGAAGGAATCTGGCCGTTGCGGGGACCGCGATATCCAAAGAACGGTGGATCAGAAATGTTGTAAACAGCTTCCGATTGAGCAGCACTGGCCAATTGCTTCGGTTTGACTCCGCAAATCATCGAAGCGGGCGTCCACTCACCCTCAGAACATGGCACTGTGATCACACCATCGGGATAGAGTCCTAATCCATCAGGATTTCGGAAACCGGTCGCAACAACTTCAACTCGCTTCCCATCTGGCGATACACGCACAATTCCCTGGTTGCCCGATGCGATGAAAAAATATCCCTGGGCATCACGATGCAAACCGCAAATGTAATCATGCCCTGCAGGAGAGGTTTCGAAAGCATTACTAAAACACTCATAGAAATCCGCTTCTCCATCGTGATTCAAATCATGCAAACGTGCGATTTGATCGCGGCACAAGACAAAGATCCCATCCTTATCAACCACGATACCTAAAGCATGATGAAGTCCCGAAGCAAAACGTCTCCACTTTGCTTTACCCTTGCTCGTTTCGCCTGACGGCTTTGCCTCTTCGCCAGAGCCTAAGCCAATTCCACTGACATGCCACACATCACCCTGCATCGTCACAACGAAAGCAGTGCCGTCTGGATTGAATGCATGATCGCCGCAAAAGATCAATGCTTTCCAGGGATTATCAACTGGTAACCCAATCGTATCGATGGCATACGGCGACTGCTGTCCGTATTGGATATCGGTCGAGATCACCTGAGGCCACTGTGCCTTGCCTCCCTCGAGACATTCTTTCATGGGATGTTCAGATCTCGGTGCGACCGTTCGCACAAATTTACCTTCTTGCACCCAAGGTGCATCGAGATACTCTACGTTGCCAATTCGATAAGCAAATACAATCCGCTCACCGAAACGGTACAAACCTTGGTACTCAAATGGTTCGGTTGGCTTGCTGCCTACCGGCTTCTCCAAGTACTCTCCTCGGGGTGTCATCCCGTTGATGAATCCATGGCGAACAGGTGAAAACTTGACAAAGCCCCCTTTCCAAAATGCATCGTAGGTCAGTGTCGTTGGATTAAAGACAACTCCGTAATCCTTAGACTCGCCAAGACTAACACAGATACCTCGGCCAATCGCTCCTTGCGGCCCTTGAAACACTCCTCCCAGCAAAGTTCCTAAATCAGTGCTGTTCCACTTATCGCTTTCCCAACTCGCTTCGTTTTGATTTCCCCAATGTCCAAAAGGACCTCCATCGAGTCCTGGAAACTCAGCTACCAATGACGGTCGCTCCTGATGCACCCGGAAAAACTCTGCCTGCTTGGTATAAAAGTCATAAAGCCTATCTCGATTAATATGCGACTCCCAATGTGGCCAATCCTTCACATCGATCGGTGCGCGATTAAGTGGAAACTTAACAGGTGCATGTCCATGAGCGTGGGACAAAACTGATTCAACCAACGCCAGATCCAACGTCGGCTCTCTTCCAAGATCAACCAACAGTCGAATCAAATCCAATTGCTGCTGCCTAGACATCCCTGCAACTAAACCTTCAGGCATCAACGAACCCGTTGCGTCGATTTCCTCAATATCCTTTTTTGCTAACTCCCTCTCGGTACCCAGTGAGGGATCTCGCAATACGACACCACCATTTTCTTCTCGTACTTTGTAGCCACGAATCACTTCACCATCGCTGGTCAATACTTGCCAAGTCTGATAGGTCGGCTCCAACTCTCGATTGGGCCAAAGCAGCGACTCCACAATCTTCACGCCGTCGCGTTGCTTACCAATTTCAGTCAAAGCTGGTCCAACCTTACCTCCCAGCTTGCCAATCTGATGACACGATAAACAAGCTGATTTGGCGTTCGCGAATACTGCCAATCCTCGCTGCGCTTTCCCATACTCCATGGCCTCCTTCAGCAACTGTGCAACCAACTTCGGATCGTATTCCAAAGGCTTTGCTACAGGCATACTGGACTGACTTTCCAAAGGAGCCGCTTTCTCTTCCTTCGCTCCCTGCTCATCGCCATTTTTATTAAACGACCAAACTGCCAGCGTTGCATCATCTCGATCACCTGCCGCCGCTTTCGCAGGTGTTACTTCGCGAATACCTTTGGAAACACGAACCCAGTCGATCTGGCCGCTGCAGTGCAATCCTCCTTCGACCAACCGCCCTAAAGCAAAACCATGCTGCGATGGATCCACGCTCACATCTTTGGCTTTCGGTTCAATCGCTTGATCAGCGACCAAAACACCATCGACCAGCAGGCGTACGCGATTGGGTTCATAATGCATAGTGAAATGATGAGTCTTTTTGTCGACTACCGAAACTTCCGACTTAACATGATCTGGGATCATTCCCGGCATATAAACCGATAGTTGGCCCGAGCCAGCAAAAGTAAATAACTCCCAGTGCTGGGCGCTACTTTTGGTGTCAGAAGCCGCCAGGATATTGAAGCCCGAAGGATCATCGACTCGGGCTATCACTTCTAAAGTCAACGTTGGCTTGCGAAAGCGAGACTCCTTCTCCAGCAACACACCACCTTTCAGCGCTCGCGACTCGTTGGCTTTCTGCTCCTGATCGATCCAGGATCGCCATGTTGGTTTATTGCCCGCCTGCCCTTTTAGCAACCAATGGAGTCCATCGAGATTATCGAGCAATCTAGCTTCAGCATCTTCATCGGTATGATTCAAGATTCCAATGGGGCCATCATATCCACTCTCACGAATTGCCTTCAGCCAAGCCATATCACGACTACCTTCGCCGATCGGTAAGATCTTCTTACCGACCTGATCGCCATTGACCTCCATACCATTTAAATTCAGCGCAATCAGATAAGGCTTAATCTTCTTTAGCAGCTCAGGCAATCGCTCCAGATGCGGATGGCCATGATGCAAGTTATAGACGATACCAACATTTTTCATCTGCAATGCTTCGATGATCTGGATTTGATTCTCTGGCTCCCCAAACCATCCACCATGGTTATACAAACCAACCTGGCAACCGATTTTGGCTGCTGCCTCAGCAATCGGCCTGATTCGAGCAGCTTCTGCTTGCACAAGCTGCTTCTGCTGCTCAGCATTCTGCGGACTCCCACCACCCCCGGTCACCCACAACTGAGTCTTAATCTTATTGCGTTCTAGAACGTCGAGAATCAACTTCGCTTCATCGTTGAGCACCGTTGGGAACCACCAGGCAGTGAGTTCGATACCATGCTTGCGAAGTGCATCGACTTCTTGCTGGAAAGTCGGAATGTGCTCCCCACGATAATCGTACGCCAGTCTTTTGACACCAATCTTCTCAAGCATCGCCGCCCGTTGCTCAGGTGTCCGCTTGCTCTTGTCGAAAGGCACGATACACCATGCGACCAGATTCTCATCGCGGAACACGTCGGTCTTTCTATCTACCTTCTGGTTCGCTTCCTCTCCCATGAGCGCCGACGCCGCGATTGGGTCAAGCCCACCCCAACTGATCGCTGCCACAAGCAACCACAATACACGGCGACAAAACAATGCTGAACTCATAGATCAACCAACCTGAAAAGCAAAATGAAGGTGGAAACCGACAATCGCGAGAATCTATCGCAAAGCAAACGTAATAAAAGCCGCCGACCTCTAACACGTTACTGTATTATGGTCGACGGCTTTTC
>JBEGUT010000076.1:0-11072 GCA_041178745.1 Planctomycetota bacterium
CAACGATCTCCTGGGATAACGCGCTGAGTTCGGTTTTTAGCGTAAGTTGATTGCGGAGTTCGGGAATGATTTCGGAAAAAAAACGTTCGCTTTGCCAATATCCATCGAGATAAGCATGCGAACCAATCTGCTTCCACTCTCGTCTGAAACCATATGGTTTTTCTCGGACCCAGCGAGGCCTTGATAGTGAGGCATTCCAAAGTATTCTTCGCCAACTTTGGCTATAAGCAATCATCGGAAGTTTGCTGAGAATGTCGTTTGTGGCGAATCGGGCATCGATGTTGAAGTGTTGCAGTAGCAGGCCATGCTGAGGCTTCTTTTGATAATCCCGCGCATCAAGAAATAATTCTGTCTGATGTTTTGTTGCGAGGTAGCGCCCGAAAGCATACTGAAATAGTTGATTACCAAGGCCACCATTAAGTCGCGTGACGATCATAATCGGGCGACTCCTCATGTTTCGTGACTAAACTGCGACTGAATCGATCAAGCTTTGCCCACTGTAGTCCCCAGCGATGGCGACGTGGATAAATTGTCAAAGGACGAGCAGTTCGATTGGTGTTATTCTTTCGAGAACCAAAATGATTGTGAACAAATTTAGCGATCAGAGGAAACAAGTTATATTGGTTGACGACGAGATCTTTCGCCAAGTCTAAGCTTTGTTGATGTCGACCAAACAGATCGGCGATAAACGCTCTTTCAAGTTTTTCAATGGTAGATTCAGGATCAAGAATATCGATACACGTGAGGCTATCTGCGGGGAAGTAATCTAGTACATTGGGGCAGCCATAATAGAAAGGATAGGCTCCCGCGAGATAGCAATCGGTTAGCTTTTCGCTGAAGTAATCGGGAACCGACTCATTCTCCAAAACGATATGGTAGTGATAAGGAGCAATAGCGTCCCATTTATCGCCTACCTCGCGATAGCCTCTACCAAAAACATCTAGACAACCACCAAAATGTTCAGCGAGTTTGGCTACAAATTGTTGTCGCAGCATGTGACCGCGCGTCATGCTTTTGTTGCTGCAGATGACCGAGATTAACCGGCTTTTAGGCGGGGCCTCCGGTTGAGCGAGTTGCTCGAAAGTGCGTTCGATTCGATCGTTTTCTAAACGATTGACGCCGATATGCCACGGTAGACCTTGAGGGACATGGTGTACTTTCGGACGGTTACCACCGCTTGGGAGCCGCAACAGCCTATGGCAAGTAACGATGTGGGCGAACTGTTGTAGGTAACTTGTTCGATAACTTCGAATGCTTGGTGGTTCACCTGTGATCAGAATCGTTCTTTCCGGAGACACTTGAACGCGAGTTGGTTCCGACAGATTTTCGAAGACTACCCAAGCATCGACTTCCCGGACTGGAAGGTCGATGAAGAAGGTACAGTCATCCCACTGTACGATACGTTCAGTAGCAGGATGGATATCCGAAAATTGTGACTTTCGAGACGTATTGTTGACACCACTTGACGTTAGTAGATCCGGGCAGGGTGATACCTGTTGCGGAGCCTGTCGCCATAGAGGCCACTCGGGGTGTGGTGTTGTAATCAGAACTCGATAGGTCATGAATGGTTAAGTCGATTCGATTTGCTGTTAAGCGGCCATGCGATGAGAGCGTTGGATCGAGCGATACTCAGATATAGTTCGCGCGATTCCTTCATCCAAAGAAACTTGGGGTCGGAATCCGAGATTGCGTATTTTGGTGCAGTCCATACATTTGCGTGGCATGCCATCGGGTTTGGTGGAATCCCAAACGGTCTTACCCCGATAACCGGCCTGATGCGCGATCTCTGTCGCGAGTTCCTTGATCGAAACATCGTAGCCTGTACCCAAATTGATCAGATGGGGTGTGTTAAGTGTTTCCATTAACATCATTAGGCCACGAACGACATCGTCGACATGGATGAATTCACGGCGAGGTGTTCCTGTTCCCCAGACCGTTGTCTCGAATTGACGCTTTTCTACCGAATCACAAAAGCGACGCACCAACGCGCTGAGGACATGACTGCGATTGAGATCGAAAGAGTCACCTGTTCCATAAACGTTGCAGAGCATCGGGCAGACGGTTTTAAGTCCATACTGACGATGGTAGTACTCCGCTAGCTTCAGGCCGACGATTTTAGCCAACGCATAGCCTTCGTTGGTTGGCTCAAGCGGGCCGGTCAGCAACGCATCCTCTTGGATCGGTTGAGTGCAAAGCCGAGGATAGATACAGGAACTTCCCAAAAACAAAGTCTTGTCAACTTTGTAGCGATGGCAAGCGGCAAAGGCTGCCGTGTACATGCGAACGTTTTGATCGAGAAAGCTAACCGGGTCACTTTGGTTTGCGAGAATACCACCAACTTTGGAGGCGAGCAGCATGACGTAGCGGGGGCGATTAGTGCGGAAATAATAATCCACCGCTTCGTGATCGCACAAATCAAGCTCTTGTCGAGAAGGAGCAAGAAGATTCGAAAAACCGAGTTGGCGAAGGTGTCGAACCATCGCGCCGCCAACCATACCTGTAGCACCCGTAACCAATATCGTATCTTGTGGATCCATCCACTTTTTCCCCGTATTCCAAAATGCTAATTCCAAAAAGTTGATTCCAGAACGCCAACTCCAGGTTTCTGTAACCGTCCAACGCTGTTCATAACGTTGATTAGTCCTATAAAGCAATGTCAGTTCGCAAAGATAGCATTTCCGTCGATCTTATTTTGAAATTGACAAAGGTTCGAGTCATGGATGGTCGTGCATTATTTCGCATGAGCGGCGTTAGGTTGTTTTTTTGACCAATTCAAAAATACCGCAGCCGTATCGGCAATTAAAGTTGTCAGCGATCCTTGCACTTGTCAATTCAACATGTGGATGAAGATCGCCGCGATCATCCACGTAAGAAAATTTGAGAATGTCGAAGTAGGGGTTCAGCCAATCGACAAGATAGTTTAGGGCGAAGACGCGATGGGCATTGAATTCGATACGCTGGGGGCCTATTGGTGTGGAGAGGTAAAGGACTCCACCCGGTTTAAGACATTTCATGATGTTGTTTAAACCGCGACGATGCCCCAGGGCGTCGATAGGATCTCCATATCGCCCAAGCCCGAAGTGTTCGATGGCATGAAGGCATGACAGAGAATCGCAATAATTCTCAAAGGGAAATGATTCTGCCGTGATATCCGCTTGGCGAAAAGTGATGTTGGGAACATGGCTTACTTGGGCACGGATATCGAGCACTTCAACTTCACGGAAAACAGCGAGATGAGCGATGAAGCCATCGACGCGCGAGCCGATGTCGACATGCTTTTCGGGGTTGCGAAGAAAGATTTGTTTGGCAACCCAGAGGTCTTGATGAAAGTAGTGTCCCGAGGCGACTCCATTGCTGTCATCGCGATCCGAAAGGCAGGGGTTCCAGGATTCGATAGGAAAATCGGCCGCATATTGCTTAAGGCTGCTGCGAAGTTGCCAGTAGTCGCGTAGGAAAGCTGGTAAATGTCGAATACCGCGTCCAAATTGACGGGTGTTAATTCCCAGACCTCGAAGCATTGTCCCCATGTTCAAATTTTCCTTTGATAGCACTTTTGGGATGACGACGTTAGGCCGAGCGAGAGTTTGTAAGTCGAGTTCGGTGGGTAGTAATCGCAGCGATGCAGGCGATCGATAGCCGATGTGGTTTTGCTTACACCCAGCGACCAGGGCATCTATTCGGTCAGCGAGTGACTTACGCGTTATCGTGGCTTTTCTTTGTGTTTTGGTGAAAGAAATCCTGGTTTATTTTTTGTTGTTTGCAAACGGTGATCACTTCGGTGTCGCTGCGGGCATCGACCTTTCCGATCGGTCCATTCACTTTCCGGTCGGAACTTTCGATGATCGCTCAATTGGTAAAGTAAAGCCCTAAAAAGTCTCTGAGGTCAATATCGAAAAAAGAGGTGCGGGAGGAGATTGGGTAAAAGTTGGTAGATAGGGGGAATGGTGAGAAGTTGTATCGATATGGGTTGCAGAAAAGTAGGACTTGATTTGAGGTAGAATTTAGGAATTTGGTATTCAGTCTGAGAGCTACAAGTTGGTACGTTTTGTAGAGCGTGGAATCGCGAGCTGATGTATTGTTTAGTGATCGGAAACATGGATTTTCGGTGATAGGGTAGGCAGGTCGTTTAGATACGCATGTAGTGCGGTGGATTAGCGAGGATGTATCTCATCGCGTGTCGTGATGGGAGATCGCGGAATCCGGATCATGAACCGATAGAGGCGAACGAGTTTGAGAGTCGTTTTAATATCTTCTCAAACACAGTGGGGTGGAGGTGAGCAGTGGCTTTGGTCGCTAGGCAATGCGATGCGCGATCGAGGTGTGCAGGTGCATTGGATCGTGCCTGACGGTACTCCATTAGCAGAACGTCTCAAGAAGAATTCTTTTGTATGGCTACCGATCACAGGTAAGGGGAGATCGATCAAAGATATTCGCTCGATGCGAAATTTTCTGAGACACTCTGAGATCGAATTAGCACATTTCAATGATAGTCATGCATTTTTTGGTGCGACTGCTGCGATGCTTGGTTGGTTTCATATCCCGAGAGTCGCAACCAAGCATACGATTTTTCCGCTCCGTTCGCGTTATAAGTATCATTGGATGATTGATCGACTGGTGTGTGTCTCGCACGCGGCAGAGAAGGTTTGCTTGGAAGCGGGGTTAGCGGCTTCGCGAGTTTCAGTTGTTTATGGAGCCGTTGAAGTTCCGGTATTTGATTCGGCAGCTCGCGGTGAATTTCTCGCCTCACTAGGGTGGCCACAAGATAGCAAGTTGATCGTCAATGTAGGCAACTTGCAGGCGTGCAAGGGGCAGCGATATTTGATCGAGGCGATGCCCGAGATTCGCAGTTGCCAGCCGCGAGCCAAATTGGTCATTGCGGGTGAAGGTAAAGAGCGTTCGGAGCTTGAGTCGGCCATCTATCGCCTGGGGCTCGGTGAGCATGTGAGTTTATTGGGATTCCGTAAGGATGCCACCAAATGGTTAGCAGCGGCTGATGTTGTGGTGCAGCCTTCGATTTCTGAGGCTTTATCATTGGTAGCGATCGAGAGCCAGATGTTGTTCAAGCCGTTGGCGGCGACGGCCGTAGGTGGTTTGGCGGAAGTGATCGGCGCTTATTGGGAAAATCCCTTAGCCGAGGTTCTCCGGCCTAAATCGGTTCCCGATATTGTGAAAGCAGTTGGGACTCTGTTGCAGGGGGGGAGTGAAGTTAGAGAGCGTTGTAAGCGGGCCGCAGAGGCTGCCCATGAGCGATTTTCATTAAATCGCATGACAGACGAGATTTTGCAGATTTATTCTTCTCTCCTGGCTTCCAGAAAGCCCAAGAGTCACGCCGCCTAGAGATTTTCGCATCGAAGTTGTCTCGTTCTGGCGTTCCAAGCACCTTCTTCCCGCCGATTTCCTGCATTACCATAGGGGCTTGCTAAGGGGCAGCTTCCTGCGAGGATCGAATCTGGCGGGATTCGCGCGAAGAATTGTGCTACTAGCATGACATTCAATTCGCTTCTTGGTGGTATCGCTGCGCGACATTTAGGTAAACAAAGATCTGAATAATCCAAGATTTATGAATACACCGAGATTTAAAGGTACTGTAGTCAAGTAAAGCTTCGAATAAAAAATTCAATCCAGAAGGCATGAGTCGTTAGGCAAACGGCGAATGATAGTTTAGGCGGTGGTGATTGAGTATGAGTTCTGATACGAGAAAGTTCTTTAATCGCGAATTGAGTTGGTTGGAGTTTAACCAGCGACCTTTGGATCAAGCGACTTGCGAGACAGTTCCCTTGCTGGAGCGGCTCAAGTTTTTAGCGATTACCAGTTCGAACCTAGATGAATTCTTTATGGTTCGAGTGGGTGGTTTGCAGTTGCAGTTAGAGCAACGTATTGCTTCGAGCGATCCTTCAGGAATGACCGTGGTCGAGCAGTTATCTGCGATTCTGGAGCGGGTGCACAGGATGGTCGATGCACAGTACGATTGTTTTCTCAATGCGATTGAGCCTGGCTTGCAGGCAGCAGGTATCACGCGATTGCGGATGCAATCTGCCAATGCGCGCGTTCGCGGTGTTGCGGAGAGAATTTTTCGAGAAGAGATTTATCCGGTTATGTCGCCGATGGCGATCGATGACACCGAAGCTTTTCCTCTTCTGGGTAATCAATCGCTGAATCTCTGTGTCAGTCTAGCTGAGCCGCAATCTGATCCACCGCGTCGTTTTGCGGTGATCCCTTTAGGAAAGATTTTATCGCGATTCATTACGTTGCCAACAGATCAAGGTTATAGCTACATGCTTCTGGAAGATGTTGTGGCCACGATGGTCGATCAGTATTTCCCAGGCAGCGTTGTGGAGGAGGTGGTTCCTTTTCGTATCACGCGCAATGCGGATGTGAGTGTACGTGAAGATAATGCGTCCGACTTGCTTTCTGGTATGGAAGAGGTTCTTCATCGTAGGCGAACGGCTGATTGTGTTCGTCTGGAGATCGATGCTAACTGTTCGCAGGAGATGGCGCAGTACTTAAGTGGCAAACTGGAAATCGATGGGCGCGACATATTTCGAATCGCTGGCCCGCTCGATCTGGCTGCAATGATGCACTTAACTTCGCTGGATGGCTACGCCGTATTGCGTGATCCTCCGTGGCAAGCGCAAGCGTCACCCTTGGTCGATTTAAGCCAAAGTCTATTTTCTACGATCGGTGAACGCGATGTACTGCTAAGTCATCCCTATGAGAGTTTTGAACCGGTTGTACGGTTGATTGAAGAGGCGGCGGCCGATCCGGATGTCTTGGCGATTAAGCAAGTGCTTTATCGTACCAGTCGCAAGAGTCCGATTGTGGCGGCGTTGAAGAGGGCAGGGGAGAGGGGTAAGTATGTCACGGCGATTGTCGAGTTGAAAGCGCGTTTCGACGAAGCCCGCAATATCGAGTGGGCGCGCGAGTTGGAGCAAGCTGGCGTACAGGTGATCTACGGCGTTAAAGGTCTCAAGACGCATGCCAAAGTATGTATCATTGTTCGGCGTGAACCGCATGGTATTCAGCGCTACATGCATTTTGGTACTGGCAATTACAACGAGACCACCGCGAGGCTTTATAGCGATGTAAGTTTTTTGACGTGCAATGAAGAGCTTGGAGCGGATGCTAGCGCGTTCTTTAATGCGGTCACAGGTTATAGTCAGCCTCAGCAATATCGTCGAATCGAAGCGGCACCAACCGGCTTGAGAAAGCGATTGTTGGCGATGATCGATACTGAGGCTCAGCGAAAGCGGCAAGGACAGAAAGGCTATATCGCAGCCAAGCTCAATGCCTTGGTCGATCCAGAAATCATCGAAGCGTTGTACCGCGCCAGTCAGGCAGGAGTGACGATACGTTTGAATATTCGAGGCGTCTGCTGTTTGCGTCCCGGTGTGCCGGGGCTAAGCGAGAATATTTCAGTGATTAGTATTGTCGATCGCTTTCTGGAGCACGCTCGTATTTTATATTTTTACCATGGCGGCGATGAGCGTATGTTTATCAGCAGCGCCGATTGGATGCCTCGCAATCTGGATCGACGTGTAGAGTTGCTCGTGCCGATCGATGATCTGTCCTGTCGAAAGAAATTGATGGAAATACTCGACAGCTACTTCCGCGACAATCAAAATGCATGGCAGCTTCAGGCGGATGGTACCTACCGAAGGTTGACCCCTGAACCCGATGAGAGTCCCATCCGAGCCCAAGAATTACTTTATAGCATGGCGGTCGATGCGGTACGCCAAGCGGAGACGACCAAGCGAACGATGTTTGAACCGCATTTGTCAGCTAACAGAAAAAGCGATTAGATGATTCTGGCTGTGGCAATTTACCCACGCCCGTCATAGGCTCCATACATGTTTACTGCGATCTTTTCCTTCATTCCTCGGCACTGATCGTGCCATTCCTTCCATCCTTAGTGCACACTCTTCGGAGACTCCCGCCATGCGTTGCTTCAGAGCCATTACTCTGTTGGGTTTGATATTTGTCTCACAGCTTACTGGGGTCAATTTAAGTCATCTCAAAGCGGCAGATCCAGCTGATTCGGTTGCTTCAGCCGGATCGTTGAAAGATCTCGATGGTCACTTTCCCTTTCATGTTCCTGGAGATTTGAAAAGTTGGGAACAGCGAGCTGAAGCAGTGCGTCAGCAATTGAGAGTGGCGCTTGGCGTCTGGCCGATGCCAACACTGGCGAAGTTGTCGCCCGTACGTCATGGGCGTCGAGAACTCGACGGCTACATCGTTGAAAAAGTTTTCTTCGAGAGCTTGCCTGGTTTTTATGTGACCGGCAATCTTTATCTTCCAGCCAACATGCAAGCGGATAAAAAGTATCCTGCCGTTCTTTGTCCCCACGGCCACTGGACCGAAGCTCGTTTCTTTGATGCGGGAGATGGTGAAGTTCGCCGCTTGCTTTCTCAGGGTGAAGAGCGGTTTGAAAGTGCAGCACGCAATCATATCCAAGCTCGCTGTGTTCATTTGGCGCGAATGGGATGTATCGTATTTCATTGGGACATGATTGGGTATTGCGATAGTCAGCAAATCAGTTTCGATCGCGCCCATCGATTTGCAAAGCAAGATCCAGCCACTGAAGTTAACAAGGATGGTTGGTTGTTGTTCAGTCCCAAAGCGGAAGAACTGGGGCAATCGGTGATGGGCTTACAAACCATCAATACCCAGCAAGCTCTGGAATTCGTTTTGAGTCTGCCGCAGGTGGATGCAACTAAAGTTGGTATTACGGGCGCAAGTGGTGGTGGGACGCAAACGTTTATTGCAGCCGCCCTAGAGTCGCGTTTTTCAGCTGCTTTCCCTGCTGTGATGGTAAGCACCGCCATGCAAGGTGGTTGCACCTGTGAAAATGCTTCTGGCTTGCGGATCGATACAGGGAATATCGAAATCGCCGGTTTAATCGCTCCGCGACCTCTCGGGATGACAGCCGCGAACGACTGGACCAAGGATATGGCTAAAGATGGTTTCCCACAGTTGCAACAGCTCTATGAAATGTATGGCAAGAAAGATCGTGTAGGACTTTTTCCATCGTTGCACTACGGACACAACTACAATCATGTCTCTCGAGTTTCCATGTACGGATGGTTCAATCAACATTGGGGCCTTGGGTTGCAGATGCCAGTGCTAGAGCGGGAGTTTTATGTTCTGCATCGAGCCGATTTAACGGTTTGGAATAGCGAACATCCTAAGCCAACGGGAGGAGAAGAATTCGAACGCAAGCTGCTGAAGGCATGGAGCGATGATCAGACCTCTCAATTGACTGCGGGCTTGCGCGAGCCGGCTGATTCGGCCGCACATCGTAAATCCTTAGAGCTGATTGCTGCAGGATGGCGCGGATTGCTAGGGCCTGGTATCACCGAATTTATGTCGAGTGGTAATAGCTCCGAATCGATGAAATGGAATGCGCAGCAGGTAGGACCGGATGGAGCCAAAGTTGCCGTTCAGGTCGCAACGATTTCTCATCCACGATTGGCGCAGCCACTCTTGGCAGTTGCCCGCGGTAATGTTCAAGCGAAGAAAGTGTTACTGGTTGTCTCGGAGGAAGGAGCAGCTAGTCTTCTGGCCAAAGATGGATTGCCAGAAAAATTTAAACAGTTTCGAAATGATCCCCAGTGGCAAGTGATCGCTGCGGATCTGATTGGACAGAAAAGCGATTTAGGGAATGCATCGATCAGTAAAGCGGCGCTGCAGCCTTTGGTTTCTAATCCTCGGCTCTCGGCCGCTTACACGTACGGTTACAACTATTCAGTGCCGGTCAAACGGGCTCATCAGTTGCTCGCTCTGATAGCCGAACTGCGGAAGTCGGGGGTTGAGGAAATTGTCGTAACCGGTCAGGGTGATGTCGCTATCTCCGCAGCAGCGGCAGCGTTTCAAGCGGCTAATGTGGTGAAGGGGGTACGGATTGATATGGCCTCCAAGGATCTGCAAAGAGCCGAATCGATCAAGTCGATCGACTTCTTCCCAGGATCGCAGCGTTATTTTTATGTTCCAGGGTTGTTGGCCGCGTCGTCGCTAGCGGATGTCGAGTTGACGGTCGATGGCAAGCAGGTTTCGCCCATCGCAGCCGTTGTTGGGCAATAGAAGCTAGCATTTAAGTCTAATGGCAAGGAAGTAGGGCGAATGGGTTGGTTAGTGCGAGGTAGAGTGGTGCCACCTCGCGCTGGCGAAAAGTCTGCAAATACGGTCACCAACGGGTTTAGATGCTGAAGTGTCCAGTGGCCATAGTGGGTCATTGGAGCTTGGGTTGTGAGAGAAAATTGCAGACCGGAAGGGGTTGGTGGTTGGAGAATCGCTCTTGTTCCCAACACTTCGATGGACCTATACTTGGAACGTTATCCGCCATTAGCGATGGTAGCTGGGAAGTGATAGTCGATAGGCTCTCTATGTTTTCGAAAACATAGAGCTGAACCTTCTTTAGCTTGATATCGTAGAGGTGGTTAGCAAGAGGAGTCTGGTTTGGGAAGGAGTCCAGTCTCAAATTTGCAGAAAAATGATTTCCGGTCGCATTATGACCCTTACCTACGGTGAAAGAGGGTTGAGCGTTATGATGCGAAGGTTTAAGGAAAGTTTGGAAATCATCCCGTGGGCTGGTCGAAGAACGATGTACTTCGATCGATAGCGCGCCTGCGAAGTCTGCACGATTTGATTACGGATAGTTTCTCCCGACACGGATTGCAGCGCTTAGTTCTGATGGCAGTTTGCTCTTATAGAAAACGGCCAAAGGACGGTTGCCTGTTGTAGGTTCATGTTCATAGGGGGGAATCCTGATGGAAATCCGTGGTCTTCAAAACTTTCAATCAATCTCAGCCTTGTCTTCGGCAGGCAAATCGGATCGTGGAGGCCCAGTCCCATCATCCGAGTCTTCAGTGAGTAATCTGGCTCCGGTGGATCAATTAGATCTATCGGCAGAGGCACAAGCTTTGAGTTCTGCATCGGGCCTTGGAGCTACGGCAGGACCTGAAGCCGCTTCGGGAGGCATCCGTACCGAGAAGGTAGCTGCCTTGCGTCGCGCGATTGCCGAGGGAAATTACGATACGCCTGACCGCATGTCGGCCGCTCTTGACCGATTGCTCGAA
>JBEGUT010000077.1:0-11014 GCA_041178745.1 Planctomycetota bacterium
TTCGGTTCGAAGTAATTTTCGAGACTCTGCATGATGGGTAGCGGCTGGTTGCTCCTCTTGTTCGATACGCTTGCTTAGGTTACGGCGTTGCACTTCGAGTTCATAAAGCTTTTGGTAATCCGATTCTGGAACCGGCTGACCGCTAGATTGCTTTTCTTTGATCGAGGCTTCAAGCTTTCTGAAATCGAGTTCCAATTGATCGTACTGCTGGCGAACCTCCTGTACGCCACTGAGTCCCATGCGCTCAGTCTCCCACTGCTCGCGCAAACTAGCCAGTTCATGCTGCAGTTTCTCCATTTCCTCTTCGATCTCATGCAATTGGTCTTCAGTCGATTCGTCACCTTCTTCGTTGAGTTGTCGCTGAGCTAGTTCAAGTTGTCGCAAGCGTCGTTGTACTTGATCAATTTCGGTAGGAACACTTTCCCGTTCCATAGCCAAGCGGCTTGCCGCCTCATCCACAAGGTCAATCGCTTTATCCGGCAAGAAACGATCGGCGATGTAGCGATTAGAGAGGCTCGCTGCGGCGACCAGTGCGGAGTCGCGAATCTTTACGCCATGATGAGCTTCATAGCGAGACTTGAGGCCGCGCAGGATCGTCAGCGTGTCTTCAACGCTCGGTTCGCCCACAAAGACAGGTTGGAAGCGTCGTTCAAGGGCAGCGTCTTTCTCGATGTATTTGCGATACTCATCGAGCGTGGTTGCACCGATGCAGCGCAGTTGGCCGCGGGCCAACTCAGGTTTCAGTAAGTTTGCAGCATCGCTGCTTCCTTCGGTTTTACCAGCTCCAACAACAGTGTGGAGTTCATCGATAAACAGAATGATACTTCCGCCTGCTTCTTTAACTTCGCGCAATACTGCCTTGAGGCGTTCTTCGAATTCGCCACGAAATTTGGTACCAGCGATGATTGCGCCCATATCTAGAGCGATAACCTTTTTGTTCTTCAGGCTCTGCGGAACGTCACCTTGCATAATACGCAGCGCTAGGCCTTCAACGATCGCCGTCTTGCCCACACCGGGTTCACCGATAAGAACCGGATTGTTCTTCGTGCGTCGCGACAATACCTGGATCACTCGACGGATTTCGTTATCGCGACCGATCACAGGATCGATCTTGTTTTTGCGAGCCTGCTCGATCAAATCGATGCCATATTTCTCTAAGGCTTGCAGTTTTCCTTCTGGAGATTGATCGGTCACTTTAGCTCCTCCACGTACGGATTGTAGTCCTGACAGAACATCTTTTTCAGTCACCGCATTCATCTTCAGCAAGTCGCGTGCCTTACAATCTGTTTTCAGCATGCCGAGTAACAAATGTTCGGTGCTGACAAACTCATCCTGCATCGAGTCTGCTGTTTTGAAGGCCGATTCGAGTGCTTGGTGAAGCGACGGATTGACGTTGGGTGTGCGTCCGCCTGAAACTTTTGGTAGCCGTTTCAATTCGCTACCTACCAAGCTACGTATCTGCTCGCTGTTGGCGTTGATTTTTTTGAATACAGCGGGGACGATTCCTTCGCTATCGGCGAGCATTGCATCGAGAAGATGCAAGCTGTCCATTTCTGGATTGCCGGCTTCCTGAGCGGCACTTTGAGCAGCAGCTACTGCCTCTTGAGATTTACTGGTCAGTTTTTCAAAACGGAACGTCATGTTCATTCTCCCTGGTTAAAGCGTGGCAGTCGTTCTAGGCAGCAGCTGAGACCCGAGGAAAATTCATTCGGAAAACGGCAGCCCTCCATGGAGGACTGCCGCCTCTGATTTGCAATGCATGGGCTTGTTGTCCATGCATGGTCACGACTGCATTAACTCTTTACTTCGAACTCAGCATCGATGGCATCATCGTCAGAGCCTTTTCCGCTGCTCGTTGAGGGAGATTCGCCACCTGCAGCAGCCGACTTCTCATAAAGAGTCTTGCTGAAGGCTTGCGAAGCCTGTTCGAGTTCTTCGGTAGCCGACTTGATCGAAGGGACATCGCCCGATTTGATCGCATCGCGAACACGACCGATCGCCTTGTTCAACGGATCGCGATCCGCATCGGTGAGCTTGTCTTTGTGCTCGTTCATCAATTTTTCAAGTTGGTAGACCAAGTTCTCGCCTTTATTGCGAGCCTCGGCTAATTCGAACTGCTTACGATCCTCTTCGGCATGTTCATCTGCATCGCGACGCATGCGATCGATTTCATCTTTCGACAATCCGGAGGATTGTTCGATCTTTACCGATGCTTGCTTGCCGGTGCTGATGTCACGGGCAGAAACATTGAGGATGCCGTTTTGGTCGACGTCGAATTTCACTTCGATCTGTGGTACACCGCGAGGTTGGGGAGGAATTCCTTCGAGATTGAACTCGCCCAACAAGCGGTTGTGGGTGGCCATCTTGCGTTCACCCTGGAAGACTCGCACGGTCACCGCAGTTTGGTTATCTGCAGCGGTGCTGAATGTGTTCTTCTTCTCCGCTGGGATCGTCGTGTTGCGCTCGATCAAAGCGGTCAGAATGCCACCTTCTGTTTCAATACCAAGGGTGAGCGGAGTTACGTCCAAGAGCAGAACGTCACGACGTTCGCCACTGAGCACACTTCCTTGAATTGCAGCACCGATCGCAACGACTTCGTCAGGGTTGACTCCTTGGTGAGGTTCTTTGCCGAAGATATCTTTGACCAACTGGCGAACTTTGGGCACACGAGTCGAACCACCGACCAAAACAACTTCATCGATTTGGCCAGGTTTAAGTTTCGCATCTTCCAACGCTTGCATCACCGGCTTGCGGCAACGTTCGATCAGTTTGTCTACGAGTTCCTCGAATTTGGAGCGTGTGATGGTGACCTGCAGATGTTTTGGGCCAGTCGCATCCGCCGTTATAAAGGGAAGGTTGATATCGGTCTGTGGAACACTGCTGAGTTCCTTCTTCGCCTTTTCGCAAGCTTCTTGCAAACGTTGCAAAGCCATGGGGTCTTTGCGTAGATCCACTCCATTGTCTTTCTGGAATTGTGAGGCTACGAAGTTCACCAAAGCTTCGTCGAAGTCATCACCACCGAGGTGAGTATCACCGTTCGTTGAGATCACTTCGAAGACTTTGCTGGCCGAATCACCCTCACCGGTTGTAGCAACTTCTAGTACCGAGACGTCGAAGGTACCACCACCCAAGTCGAAGACGACAATTTTATGATCGCGGTTTTTATCCAGACCGTAGGCCAACGCTGCTGCGGTCGGTTCATTGATGATACGAGCGACTTCAAGACCAGCTATCTGACCTGCGTCTTTGGTAGCCTGACGCTGTGCGTCGTTAAAGTAAGCTGGGACGGTGATCACCGCTTTGCTAACACGGTGCCCAAGATAGGCTTCCGCAGCTTCTTTCAACTTGCGCAGAACCTTAGCGGAGATTTCCTGCGGAGTGTATTGCTTATCTCCGACTTGGATCTTCACATATTCCTGAGACCCACCGACGACTTCGTAGGGAACCATCTTCTCTTCGTTTTCAACTTCCGCATGGCGACGTCCCATGAAGCGTTTGGCTGAATAGACAGTTCTGCGAGGATTTGTGACAGCTTGACGGCGAGCTGGTTCGCCGACGATCGTGTCTTGTTTGTCAGTGAAAGCTACAACGCTAGGGGTTAGGCGATTCCCTTCAGCGTTCGGAATCACTTTGACTTCCGAGCCTTCCATCACAGCCACAACCGAGTTGGTGGTACCTAAGTCGATTCCGATAATCTTTTCGCCTTGAGCCATTTCGTTGTTCCTTCTGTTGGCGGGAAAGTAAAAAAGTTTTTTCTGCCATCGTGTAAAGGTCCGTAACTTCCGGCCCATAGATGGCGTTTCAAGTTTTGATATTTTGGGGTCAATTTAATCTGCGGCTACTCGCGCGAACGTTCTGGGGTAGTGTCGTTCCGTGAGGTTGCTTTCGACCTAATGCAAGCAGTGTGCCAAAAGTGTGCTGGTTTTGAAGTGTGAGCCGTAAGTTCATGTCCTTAAAGGGGTTATGGAGTCGTTTTTGGCATTGCCTTGAGGTGCTCCTCATGGATTCTGCCACTTTTTCCGAGCGGTTCTGGACGTATACGCACGCGTTGCCAAAATGACAGCGGATACGGCGTTGGCTGAAGGAGTAAGGTGATAGCGGGTAGGATGGGATTCGAATGAGTTCTGTCTGGATGGTCTGATATGCAATAGGACTGCCAAGTTGGGCTGTCAAAAGATTCCTTGTGGCAGACGCCTATTGTTGTCATAAACCGGAAGCCGATGAAGAGAAGGTCGGTGCAGTAAAGCGGATGGGATGTGGAATTGGGTTCTGCGGTTCTGGAGGAATACTGAAAATGTCGCCCACGAAACGGGGATCTTCGCAGGCTCGGTCATCAGGGAGTGGATCGCAGGGAAGTCGATCTCAGTCGACTAGCGATTTAGCGGGAAGCCGAAAATCCAAGGGAGACGATGTTATCTCCGGGAAGCAGCGGCGAGAGGTGTCGATGTCAAATCGCAAGCAATCGTTAGCGGATTCGCGGGCGACTGACGAGTTAGAAAAAATTGCTTCGATTGACAAGCAGTTGTTGGAGTTACTTGATCGACGAGCGCGATTGGTTTCAAACGCGATGGACTCCGATGCGGAAACAAAAAATGCGGCTGGTTCGTTACAGCATCTTTGGCAGTGGCAAAACTATGTGGAGCGTGCGGCGGAGTCTTTACCGGCCGATTCGCCGATTCCACCAGCGGTCGTGCGACAATGGTTACGCAATACCGCGAGTGCTAGTTTTGCGCCGCTGTCGACGCTCAATCGGATCGCATTTCTGGGGCCGATGTACAGCTATAGTTATCTGGCAGCGGTGAAGCATTTTGGTGAATCGGCGAATTTAGTTCCCGAAGCGACGATAGGTTCGGTGTTTCAGGAGTTGATTCGTAATCAGTGCAAGTTTGGTGTTGTACCGATTGAGAATTCAACCGACGGACGTGTTGTTGATACTCTGGGTATGTTCGCGAAATCCCCTGTGCATATTTGTGGAGAGGTTTTACTGCCCATACATCATTGTCTTTTGGGGCGATGTGCAAGAAATGAAGTTACTGAAGTTTACAGCAAGCCTCAGGCGCTCTCGCAGTGTCGTAGTTGGTTAGCCAATCACTTGCCTGATGCGAGATTGATCGAGGTTGCGAGTACTGCGGCTGCGGCCAAGATTGCGGAGAGTAAAGAGGGAGCGGCAGCGATCGCCAGTCGCGAGGCTGGCGTGCATCATGGCTTGGATATCATCGATGCGAACATCGAGGATAGTGCCAATAATGTCACTCGTTTTGTGATTTTGGGCGGGCAACCTGCGGAACCTACTGGGCAGGACAAAACGGCGATGATGTTCCAGGTACCTCATCAACCGGGAGCGTTGGCTGACGCGATGATTGTGTTTCGCAAAAACAAATTGAATCTAACCTGGATCGAGTCGTTTCCAATTGAAGGAAGTCGCAATGAGTACTTGTTTTTTATTGAGCTGGAGGGGCATCAGCAGCGGCCAGCGATCAGGCAGGCGATTACGCAGTTAAAGCGTCAAGCTTTGCGTTTAGAGGTGTTGGGTAGCTATCCGAAGGATCGAGTCGAGTAGTTTCGATTAGAATGATTTTTTCATGTATGCTCTTCGTCGCGTCAAGTTGCAAGCCAATTGGCCCGGTAGAACGCGATCGTTATTGAGTCCGTGTTAGAGTCGGCAATTGGCGATATCAGTTTGGAGGATTGCCGAACAGCCAAGTGCTTCAAGTTTTTCCATGACTCCGATGACATCTTGGCGACGCACCATAACGCGAACGGCGCACCAAGCTGGATCTTCAAGGGCACTAATGGTAGGTGATTTGAAGCCAGGCGTAATCGCTTCAGCGGCGGATAGTTGTTGGCGGGGTACGTTGTATTCCAGCAATGAGTAATCGCGAGCGATGACAACACCTTCCAAGCGGCGTATGATCCGATCCACCGTCGCCGCTTCGCGTTTTTGTCGATTCTGAACGAGCACCGTTTCGTAATGGCCAATTTCGGTGAGGATCCGCAAACGATTGGCAGCCAGAGTAGAGCCTGTTTCGACGAGATCGACGATCGCATCGGCAACGCCGAGTTGCGTCATGATTTCTACCGAACCAGAGAGGCTAACCAAGTGAACCTGGGTACCGTGAGACGCGAGGTAGCGTTCAGTAATGTTGGGAAAACTAGTCGCCAGTCGTTTGCCATTGAGTTCACGACAGTGAGTCCAAGGGGCATTTTCGGGTACGCAGAGAGCGAGCTTGCAGCGTCCAACACCCAGACGCATGCGAATTTCGACATCGGCAGCCGATTCCTCAAGCAGATCGCTACCGGTGATCCCTAGGTCGATAGCTCCTTCTGCGCAGAGCACTGGAATGTCTTCGGTCCGCAAAAAGGTGAGGTCGACAGGAAGTTGACTGACACGAGCAAATAAACTTCGATCTTGCCTGCGAAACTGCAGCCCAGCTTGAGTCAGGAGTTCCGAAGCCAATTCGCTCAATCGACCTTTGCTGGGAATACCAATCCTTAAATTATGACTCATGGGGCTTGTGGTTTTTAGGAAGTGGGCTTCGAGGGGGTGGAACGGTTCTGTTTTTCGACCAAGCCCGAGGTGCCTTCACGTCGGGCTAATTCCGATTGTAATTCCTCCAACGTTATACCACGACTGCCCAGAAGTACCCATAGGTGATAAATCAGATCGCAGGACTCGTAAACGAGATGCTTTCTACCCGCTTCTCCCTCTTCGGCAGCTGCTTCTACGACTTCGCGAGCCTCTTCGGTGATCTTTGCACCCATCTTGGCAACACCACCCTGGATCAATCGAGTGGTGTAGGAACCTTCGGGTAGCTCGCGAGCCCGAAGTTGGATCTGATCCATTAATCTTTTTAGCACGTCGCTGGAATCCACAGCTCGCTCCGAGTGATTTAGGAATTGATTGAATTCATTGCGGTCAGACCGCATTTTTTAGAAATCTCTTTTTTAGAATTCTCTGGAGAGAAGAATCGTAGGGATGGAAAGTAGATCGCTTTAGGTTGGAATAACCATAAATTTACGAGCCCACGGTACTTCGGCCAGCAGCTTTGACTATTGTCGACTAAAAAGTATAGAGTGGCTATTGTGGGCTTCAAAATGGACTTAATTTTTCCATACTTTTAGGATGGATTCCGACACTATTGTGGTAAGAAGATTCGAAAGATTAATTTTGGCAGTTTAGTAAGAAAGATCGGGATTTGCGATAGGCTAGTTTTTCGCGAGACTTGTTCGGTCTTTTCAGGATGAAAAAAGGTGTAGCGATTGGTCATGCGCGATTCGGGTGATTGGTTTCATGCTCCGCTTTGGGATGCTTGGTATTTGACTGGCCCAACGGCTAGCGGCAAGTCGGAGCTTGCTTTATGTTTGGCCGAGTCTATCGACGCAGAAATCGTATCGATGGATTCGATGGCCGTTTATCGGCATATGGATATTGGGACAGCGAAGCCAACTTCGGAGCAGCGATCGCGCAAACCACATCATCTTATCGACTTGGTCGATCCGAACGAGGATTTCAGTCTGTCTTGTTATATTCGTGCAGCGCACGCGACTGCGCGGGAGATTAAGAATCGCGGCAAACAAGTGCTGTTTGTGGGTGGTACACCGCTGTATCTCAAATCGTTGCTGCGAGGCATGTTTCAAGGTCCGCCGGCGGATAGGGAATTCCGCAAGCAGGTAGAGGAAGATGTGGAACGGTTTGGTGCTGAGGAATTACGAAAGCGACTTTGGCAAGTTGACCCATTAAGTGCTCATAAGCTTCATCCAAATGATGTGCGTCGAATGATCAGGGCACTGGAGGTTTCTCATATTCTCGGGCGACCGCTCAGTCATCTGCAGGCACAGTTTGAGAGTTCGCAACCCTTTGACAGATTAAGGGTATTTGTGCTGGGATGGGAGCGGAGTTGTTTGCATCAGCGGATTAACGAACGTGTCGACAAAATGTTCGACGCTGGCTTGGTAGAGGAATCGCAAAGGTTATTGACGAGCTTTGGTCAGTTGGTGGGTACGGCTAAGCAGGCAGTTGGTTATCGAGAGGTGTTTAGGTATTTGCAAGAAGGTCTCGATTTAGCGACCACGATGGAAGAGGTCAAAGCACATACGAGACAATTTGCTCGCAGGCAGGAAATCTGGTTCCGTTCCATGAGTGAATGCCGGCGTTTGGAAGTGACTTCAAGTACTTCGATATCGCAGTTGGCCAATCAAATTGAGTCCTCAGGGGCTTCTGTGATTCTCCCCTCGCCTCGCGATTAGGCATCGATAGTAAACAGTGGGGAGCCGGCTTGTTTGTGGATGGAGAATTACAACGCGTTTTCTCCGATGGGGTGCATTGTTTTGGTGGCTGGATATTTTGAAATTTGAGCGAGGGTTGATTCTTTGCTCTAAATAGGAATGCAATAATCGTGGCGACGACATTTATCATGGGGGTTGATGAGGCTGGACTGGGGCCTAATCTGGGGCCACTGGCGATTGCTACTTCGGTATGGTCGTGCGAACGTGGAGTCGAGCATAAGCGATTGAGAGAAAGGTTGGAGCCAAATTTTCAAGCGAAGAAACTGTCGCGAAGTGGTCCACAGGATTTTATTCCGCTCGGAGATTCCAAACAGTTGTATCAATCTGGAATGTCTACCGATTCACTGGCTGTCGCAGTGGTAACGCTGCTTCGATTGGCTATGAAGACCGGAAATCCAGTCATGGCAACTGCTGTACCAAGGATTGGGACTGAAACTGGAAGACTCGCTGAAACTCCGCGAAGTAGGCAAGGATTTTCAATGGATCGCTGCGAGGACGTGATGCGATTTACTGGAGCTTTGGCGAGCGTGAGTAAAGAGGCAAGGTCGACGCTTCCTTGGTATGGCGATCGGGAGGATGGCAATCTTGCAGAAGCAATAACGGATACTGCTTGGGAGAAAATCGCAATGGACGGGTTGCGTCAAGCAGAGGTTGGGTTTTATGGAATGAAAGCTAGACTCATCGATGAAATTCAATTCAACCAGCAACTCGATAAACAGGGAGGTAAAGGAAAGTTGTTGAGTATTTTGTCTTTGGAGTTGATTCGCGAGGTGTTAGAAAGTTTACCATTTTGTGCGGGAGATGAGGTAGAGGTTTATTGCGATCGTCACGGTGGGCGACAGCGTTATCACGAATTGCTGAGTGAAATTTTTCCGAAATATTTTTTTTGGATTGATCAAGAGACGGCGCAAGAGAGTATTTACTCAACCAAGCAAGATGGCGTCGCGATTCGAATTCGCTTTACAGTGGGAGGAGATAGTCATCCGCCAACGGCGTTAGCTTCGATGTTAGCGAAGTGGTTACGAGAAATTACGATGGAGCGATTTAATGAATTCTGGAGAGAAAGAGTTCCCGAAGTGAAGCCAACCGCTGGTTATCCAGTAGATGCGAAACGGTTTATCGAGGAGCTCGCTAACCGTGGCGCTGAAAAGTTGTTAAGCAAGGAGTTGTGGTGGCGAAAGGCTTGAGGGGTTATGTGGACGATCAGAGAATTGATGGAAGATTACTCTTCAGAAAAACGTTCTAGTTGAAGTGATTGATCAAATCGGGATACCTTGAGGGGTATCCCGATTGGTTGCTTTTTGCTGCGGGAAAAAGGTATCGCAAGTTAGCGCGATAAGGGTGCCTTGATCAGCCGCCGCGTTCGCAAAATGCTTTAAGTGCCAAGATTGCTTGAACAACATCCTCCTGAGCGACTTGGCCCCAACGTTGGGTACGGTGGCGAATGATCGCCAGCTTAAATTGTTCTAGTGCCTCGGCGATGTCGGCAGGCAAGGTAGGGAGTGAAGCGAATGGATTGTCGAACGGAGTTGCTACCGAAGCGTCGCCGAAATCATCTTGATCACCTAGATTTTCGACTTCGGGGGAAGCGGAGTCCGACCATTCTTTCTCGTCACCGAAGTCGGGGTCTTCAGCACGTGGACCTGAGGCTATGTCTGCAGGCTCTTTATCGAAGTCTGCAGTTTCCCCACGCTGAGAAAGTGGGATAAAGTCTTCATCTAATTCGCCGCTGATGATCTCTGAGTCCTTGGGCTTCAAGGATGGGTCTCCGCTGACTGCTTCCCAGCGTTGGGCTCGCATTTGCGAAACGCTCCAGTTGCTACTGGCAGCTCCTTGTAGCCAGATTTCAGCATCTGTCCAATCGATAGCGGCTAGAAAGTGGCTCCAGTAAAGGCCTGTGTAGGTTTCGCAAGAGCTGTGAAATCGTTCAAAGACTCGTCGGAGTCGACCGACATGTTGTGGAGTGACGCCTCCCACGCGTTGGCTCCAGGCCTCGTCGCTGTAGGATCCAACCGACGCTCCGGAATCACGCAACGCGGTTCTCCACTGAGCGATAATTCTGCCTTTTTCCCAGTTCGTGGTGCTGACGAGGTTATTCCATCGCCCGACGAAGGGGTCGCTCTGTTGAAGAAGAAGCGGATTGTCCAGTTGGAACTCATCGATGATGGTGTTATCCAAATTGGCATCCGAATCAGTCGCATCGAAAGGTGGCTCTGCGAAGTCAGAGTCGCTGGGGGATGGATCAAAGTTATGCCGGGGGTCTTTTGCATTCATAGGAGTTCGGTATTGAGGCTATCAAAGTAGTAGATGGATCGGGATAGCTAGCAAGCTTGGCCAAAAACAAACGTAGAAACGACTGTCCCGGTTTCCGAGAAATGACTGTCCCGGTTTGTCGTTGACCGAAGGAAAGACTGTCCTTGTTTTCGGTCTGAATAAACTAGCCGATAATGCCATCATTGAGAAAGCCCCTCGTTTGCTATCACGGCAGGAATGGCGAATCTTGTGTGATAGCAAAAACTTTTGAGTGGATTAGGTAAAATTTTCCATAAACCACACATTTGTGAGGGTTTGGGGCTAGCGAAGGCTTGGAATCCTTGGCGATCCGATATCTGGTTTGATAGCTTAATTGCTGAACAAAAGTGCTATGCACCTACCAGCCCCGTCGGGTGCATGGCACCTTGGACTGGGTGCATGGCACCTTGACTGGCTGAATTGATAGCAAGTGAGT
>JBEGUT010000078.1:0-10953 GCA_041178745.1 Planctomycetota bacterium
GGAAGTCCATGCTGCCGATGTAGCTCGAAGTATTTCGCTGCTGACGGAGCTTCCCAAAGCGAATGTGACGGGGGGAATTTTCAACTGCTGCGATCGTTATGTTTCGCAGTATGAAGTTGCCATGATTGCCAAAGAGCTTTCGGGGAGTTCGGCGATGATTGAGGGCAGGGCAAGCCAGCCTAAACATCAAATCGACAGTGGCAAGCTTAAACGGCTTGGATTTGAATTTGGCGGAGTGGATCGATTGCGTGAAACGATTGGCCAAATCCTGAACACGTAAAAGCAGTGTGAGAGCACTCTCAGGTTTGATCGAATGAAAGAAAAAACCGTTATTGACTTAAAACAAAAAGTCAGTAACGGTTTTTTTGTACCAAGCAGTTGGTTGTGCCCGAGATAGCTTAGCCAGAATTGGTTATACCAATGCTGGTTATTTATTAGCGACATCGAGATTGAAGTCACCGGTCATATCGCGCCACACACAGTGAACGTGATTGGCGACATTCCCTGCAGCATCAGGCTGGGTGTTAACCAATTCGATTAGGAAGGTAGGACCTTGAACGCGATAGTAGTGTCCTATGCCGCTCTGCGAAGCTCCTGCCCATGCGAAAGAAATATTATCCCATCCCGCATCTTGAATCCGTTTCATCCGATCTTGCGATACGGACTCAAGCATTTTATTGCAGTAGACATCGATGAGTTTCTTGAGCATCTCTTTTTGTGGATCAGTGAGTTCTTTGGCAGAGATACCTGCAGCAGCTTCCGCGGGAGGTTGTGGGGTGTTGGGTCCGCGTATTTCCTTTAGAGCATCTTTAGCGATGAGCGCCTTTTTCATTTGCTCTTCAGTGAGGCTATGAAGTAAGTCGAAAGCGACGATTTCTTCATCGGCGAGAACTCGCATTCCTTTCGGAAATTTTTCACCGTAAGTATCTTTCAATTCAGCGGGGTTAGTTGCCATGAATTGCGGCGTTGAGTCCACGACTTTGTCGCCATCCATCACGAAGTTTAGCGATAGATGGTGTCCTTCAAAGCTGAAGCCCCACACTCCGCTAGCGGCTGGCTTTCCATAAATGGTGACATAGTACTTGTTAGGATCTCGCCACTCTTCGCGACCGGGCCCCTCGAGCTTCCGCAAGACGTTTTCTAGTGACATAATTTGCGTGGCTGCATTGTAGCCAACTTGGCTTACAGCAACTTGCAGCAACTGCATCGCTAAGGTTTGCTGTTCAGCATTCATTTCTCGGATAGGCAAACCTCGCCTAGTTTCTAGCGGAACGAAGTTCCACACGGTGCGTTGTGGTGACTCGTAGGCGAGCAGACCCTTTGTTTTTTGTTCCGCAGTGAGGGTGTTCGCCCACTGGGTCGCAGCGGCCGACAGTGATTTAGGTGCGGCCCAGGAAGCTACGAGATGTCCTGTGCCCCAGGCAGCGACTGGAATGGCGACGAGGACTGCAACAAGAAGAAAACGTTTCATGAGATTACTCCGGGGATCGTCAGTTGGGTGGGCAAGCCTTTGCTGTGCTCAAGTGCGGCGTCGAAGTAACTTACCGCATACGACAGCGAGGCGATGTGAAATGGAAATGCGGAGACAACTAGCCCGTTGTTCAACGCTCCGTTTTACGAGGGTTAACGTCGTGGTTTGAATCCACAGCTTGTGCATTGTACTCGATATGCACCCAAACTGGAGCGGTTACGTATAGTTTGTAGAAAATCCCCACATCTTGGGCAATAATCCGCACTGGAAGCTGCAGAACCGTCGGATTGAAGCTCGCCATTTTCAACTTTTCGTTGGCAGTCGACACAGCGAACCGTGGCAGGAAATAGTTCAAGTCGTTCTGGATCAATGGGATGTCGGCACTGGTCGCAGTAGCGCACCAGTGAATGCTCAGTTTGTGGATTGGAATTTGTTTCCCATTGAGAATCGTCGTCTTCGACGTTGGTCTTGGGAACAATTTTGACTCCTTTCTGTTGGCAGTTAGGGCAGGGGAGTTCGGGCATTTTAAGTCGAAACATTTCCGCCACGATTTCCGAGGAGGGATCTTTCTGGCGGCGTAGAAATCCTGCTTGCTGCAACCAGATCAAACGATCAGCAGCTGCCAACCATCGGTGGTGGCCACATTGAGGACATTGAGTAGAGATGAGCTTGAGATCTGATTCACTCATTATTGTCACATACGTATGACCAGAAAGGGATGCAACGAATTTGGATCGATCGGAGCCCTATGACATAACCTGTAGCGTACCTTCGATGGTACAGTAGGCTTTACCCCTTAGTTTTACGCGTTCATTTTCGCCGCTGTGACATTCGATCCATCCTCCACGTTTCGACGCTTGGTAACCAACAAGTGCGGAAGTGCCTAAACGGGATCTCCAAAAAGGGAATAGAGCACAGTGGGCAGAGCCCGTCGCAGGATCTTCGTCGACACCGAATCTCGGTGCGAAGAATCGACTTACGAAATCGGATTGAAAGTCGCCGCTCGGGCTTTGCACGTTGGCTGCGGTTGTAAGAATAAAACCGCGAGTGTCGATCTCGGCAAGCTTTTGCATGTCCGGTTTTATCTGCAGCAGCTCTTCTAAGCTTTGAATTTCCAGCAAGTAGTCCATGCGATTGCGATAGACGCCTACAGGTTTGGATGTAAGCCCTAAGCTCTCGGTCACAGATGGTGGCAACTCTGCGGGGACAGGCACCTCTGCAGGGAAATCAAGTTCCACTCGCTGCATAGTGGAAGGAGCGGACGCTGCTAGTCGTGTTGCCGTCAGTAGCCCACTGCGAGTTCGGAAATGAACGGTGTCCGCAACTGCTTCTGGAAACAGACGCCATAAGGCAACGGATGCTGCCAATGTTGCGTGTCCGCAGAGATCTACTTCGCAGGCGGGAGTGAACCAGCGAAGACTCCAGAATTGATCGTCGGCTGGAAAAAGGAATGCGGTTTCAGCCTGGTTGACCTCCATAGCAACTCGTTGCATCAACTCCGTAGACAAACTCTCAAACGTGATGCAGACGCCTGCCGGATTACCCGAGAATGGTCCATCGGCAAAGGCGTCAACTAATGCGAAATAAGGTTTTGTGGCTAGATTCATGGGCGTTTATGAGAGGGCAGAGAAGAGGATTTTGCTGATAAGGGCAATAAGTATCCACGGTTGTAAGCTTCCGCGACAATCGTGACGAATGAGTGCGGTTCAGTAAAGAGGCAAGAAACCCAATATGCTTCGTGGTTCATCGTACACAAATAATGTGGTGGCAGGACTTTCAGAAATCATCGGTGATGAATCTTTCGAGGCAAATCACTTTTCGGGCGGAATAAATAATGCCCCAGTTCTTTGCTGACTGGTATGGAATTGGCGACACAATAAAGACGGTATCAAAATAACGGTAAATATGGCACCGACTAAGTGCTTGTTGATTCCTCAAGCAACTTGGCTGAATCGTGTAATGGATACAACTATTGCTGGTATCGCAGGAGATTTGCGATTTATGAAGATCGAAAAAATGGCGAGTAAGAGAAATAATTGTATTCGCTTACCGCTAGCAAACAGCAGTAAGTGAATTTTGGCGAACATCGGGGGCGGACCTTGAGGTGTGAGGTAGAGAAGATAGGTACCGGGGCGAATCCTTAGCGGATTCTGCCCCGGCACACAGTCTAAGTTCCGCCGCGAAGCAGTCTCGAGATCAATTGACCCAGTTAACCAATCTTCGAGTCCATTAGCTCCAACCCAGGAGGGAGGTCAGTCGAGCATTCCCGCACATTCTCGGCTGTCGGCGGAACTTCCCAAGTTCCGAAAAGCTATCATTAAATATTAACGTCAGATCGATTTGTGATATCTGCAGATCCATCAGTGCTCTGCAGGGAGTCAATTAGCAAACTCTTGTTGGGATGGTCAAGATCGTTTTCAGCATAAACTGATGGAGTTATTTGAATTCGCGGGCCAGCGCATCATTGCTATCAACTCCTCTCACAAAAGTGCCAGGCACCCGAAGTCTGAGATTGCTAGCATTCAAGGGTGCCAGACACCTTTCCATCATTCAAGGGTGCCAGGCTACCTTTGCATTGCTAGCTTAAAGTAGTGCCAGGCACCTTTCCATTGCTAAAGGGTGCCAGGCACCCGAAGTCCGAGATTGCTAGCATTCAAGGGTGCCAGGCACCATTCCATCACCATTCCATTACTGACTTAAAAAAGAAAAAGTGCCATGCACCCGAGGACTAAGATTGCTAGCTTTCGGGACGAAAGAGCTTTAATTTGGGCTTGCCGAGTTGAGATCCAATTGAAAACAGCGAAGACGTTTTTTCGTTACCGCTTTGAACAAGATTCGAATTTCCCACCGGTTGCCTTAGCCAGTAGCTAGCACTTTGAACGTCACTGGTAGCCTCACCCGTTCGCTTGCAAAACCAGCGTCCATCCCCACAACCCGCCAACAAAATCGCGTCTCCTGGCTTCGCTCTCTGCAAAATCCACTCAATCGCTCGATCACGATCCGGCAGGATGTGCGGCAAGGCTGGGTCGTCAAAACCATCCAAGATAGCAAAGCTATTTTCCTGAGCAGTCTGAAAAGTACCACCGAGTGAATGCGTCAAACATACCTCCGATGCGTTCCTTTCTAACACTTTCCCTATCGTCGCTAGCATCGAATTGGAAACATTGCCGGAAGCATCCATGACACATAAAACCCGACCCGTACTGTGCTGACGCAACGCATGCAGTGCAACCGCTAATCGATCTGCCGAGTCCGCTTGATCAACAAACACACTGAAAGACTGCCCCGCTTCAACTCGCTGCATTCGTCCAGGAACTCGCGGTAGTCGCTCAACACCACCTATTACCTCGCTCAGTTCAAGCCCCAAAACATAACCCGCTGTGACCGCCGCTAACAAATGCCTCGCATTATGCTTGCCAACCAATGCACTACGCAAAGGCATGACCATGCGCCCCGCAGAAATCATCAGTGTTTGCTCAGATACTTCACGCTCAATCACTCTCGCTTTAACATCCGCTTCCGCATCGATACCGTAACTCATCGCCGGTACACCTAAGCTTTTAATCCAACGCGATAAACTAGCATCGTCTGCGTTGTAAAGCACAATCCCGTGAGGCTTCAACTGCTGAATCTGCTTCTGCATGGCCCTCTGCAGTTGCTTCGAAGTTGCGTTTCCCGTCGATACATCACTCCGTAATGACGTGATCACCAACAAATCATAAAGCGCTCCGGAGGTCGCTGAATTGTAAAGCATCAACGAATCGATTTCGATCACCGCCGCAGGCACCTGCTGCGCAACAGCACCTGTTAACCATTTCGCTAGCGACTTGGGACAGTCCACTTGAGCATCAATCGCCGGCACTAGTGTTGCCCCATCACTGGTTCCGATCGTGTTACGGTAAGCAACGCGCTTGCCAATCGCTTTCATCAACGAACTGGTAAGCAAATTCAAAGTCGTCTTGCCGTGAGTTCCCGCAATCGCAACGGTAATCAAATCTTCGCAAGGAAAACCCTCTAACGCATGACAAAGCTCACCCCAAGCTTGACGCGAATCATCCACTAAACACTGAGCCACGGCCAAGGGTAATAGGCGCTCACAAACGACCATCGATGCCCCAGCCGCAACCGCCGCTTCCGCCTCCTCATGCGTATCAACATCCCCCAAATCCATCGCGACGAATGTGTCTCCCGGCAAACAATTTGAGGCACGATCTACACATCGACTTACGTAAAACTCATCGCCCAAACCCGCCACTTGGGCCATTCCCTGCTTCCCGACACCGCTTAAAACAAAATGCGCTGCAGGCCACAACTTACTCAAATCCACTAACGGCGCACTCTCGTATGCCACCATCCCTCGGCCTCCTTGCCACCACTCAACTGAAGGACCAATAATGCTATCAACCTTGTAGCACTACTAAGCCCGTACTTTTCTTCCATTCACACCGCACCCTCATGGCTCAGTGCATCACCAACCTGTCCCGAACACCCCTGTGATGTCAAGACAGATTCAGCGTGGTACAACTTATTGGCAAGAAAGCCATGCACCCAACTGCGACACCTAACCCAACGACTCAAACTGTCTCCTACCCATTTTCGTGAACTTTGCAAATCATGGCATCCAAAGATCTTGATATTGAACAACTCGCCAACTACCTGCATCTTCACGTAGAACAGGTCGCTAAACTCGCTGACCGAGGCAAGATCCCAGGTCGCAAAGTCGGGGGACAATGGAAATTTTCCGAATCGGAAATCCATCATTGGTTAGAAGAAAAAATCGGCGTTAGCGACGAACAACAACTCGGCGAAGTACAAAAATGGATCGACCGCATGCCGCCCGACCCACACTTCTCCGATCGATTTGAAACACTCATCCCCGTAGACGCTATCGCCGTCCCACTACAGTCCCGAACACGAGGTTCCGTCATCCGTGACATGTGCGAACTAGCCGCTCAAAGCGGATACCTTTGGGATCCTCCCGCTATGGCCGAGGCGGTTCAAGCACGTGAAGACCTGCATCCCACAGCTCTTGAAAACGGTGTCGCACTACTCCATCCCCGTCGCCCTCAATCCTCTATCCTCGGCGATTCCATCGTTGCCCTGGGTATCACGCCAACGCCGATTCATTTCGGTAACCGACATGGCAAATCAACCGACATCTTTTTCTTAATCTGTTCCCAAAATGATCGAGTTCATCTGCAGATACTCGCTAAACTGAGCCGACTACTTCACGACCCCAATACCGTCGAACAACTTCGACACTCCTCTTCTGCCCAAGAAGCTAAAACCATTCTTCTAGATGCAGAAAGAACTTGGGAAACATCACTATGAAGTATTCCCCTAGCGTTCCGACATTAAACGACCCACAACTCGATACTACGGGAAATGATCAACCCCAAGCACTTCCCTCCCCATTCCCTACCTCGGCTCAAAACAATCAACTCACCTTGGCATGGATCGGACCCACGTCCGGGCCGCTAAAATGGTGCTTCCAGCAACTTTCCGCTTTCGCCGCAATAAGAACCTGGAATCATCTCGAAGATTGGCTCGCCACCCCTCAAGGATTGAAAGCCTCCTGCGATCGTCTGGTGGTAGCCATGGACTGGCGAGATCCCGAACTGACCAGTTCGGTCAATCAATTACCCCATCTCGATCCCACACTCCCCATAGCCTGCTTGCTTCCCGACAACTGGCTCGGACATCGTCGTTCGCACACGCCCGCAATGACCATTCCTGCCTTCTACTGGTGGCAACTGCAAGATGGTCTCATTCCCTGGCTTCTGGCAGGAGAAAAAAATGGCCTCCCTTCATCCTCGTTGTGGCCTTTCCCAACACGCGCCGAACAATGGATCCACTACAGCAACCTACAAAAGAACCTCGCGCCACCCACCCTGAGCCTCTTCATCGCCGAAACGCCCCAGCTTATTGAGATCTACCGAGAATTCCTGCATTCCCTCGGTGGACAAACCCAACACCACCAAGCCTGCTACTTTGAATTACCAGATCACCTACGGACAACCCCAAGTCACCAATCCATCAATCAGTCGACACCACAATCCTTTGCCCACAGAGTATCAACTCCTCCTCAAACTGAACTTCAAATCGTATGGTGGGCTCATCAAAACATTCACTACCTTCCATCCAATCGTCCACGCCATCTTAAACAAACACCTTCAACTCAGACTACCTCGATCCAAGATGAACAAGCTCCTTGGCATCGCTTGGCCCTCCAAACCCATACCCTCTTTAACTCCTATCCCTACTGCCAAGTCGGTTGGATCACCACAGCACCAAACTGGAACCAGTTTCAACTTCTGCAACAAGTTGGCTTCACCCGAATCCTGGTCCCACCATTTCACCTCAACGGTCTCTTGACGATGAACGCCAAATAAAGAATGAACCGTTATTCTCAGCTCGCTAAGATTTACTAGGTCGCTATAAACTTCTCTCCAAGTATTGCTGTACCGAAAGAAGCTCCAGCAGAGAATTGGAAAAATGAAACAAAAATAATAGCCACAGTAGACTCAGCAAATCCAAAGTTCGCTCACAAGTAACGCAAAGCGATCTGAACTACGGTAAGAATTCCTCGAATCAATCCTTCTATCCAAACGACCATCGCTCGCCTGAAACTCTCAGCCATTGGCTGTCTCTGGTTCAAATCTTTTTTTCCTCGGCTGCGCTTCCACGTAAATAGTTCGGTAACAGTTTCAACGGATCGGTGGTCACTCCGCTCTGAAAGTGCGCCCAAGCTAAACTCCCTACATCCATCGCATCGATATCCGCTTCACTTGAAAAAATCACCCTCTCAGAAAGACTCTCCGCTAGCGGATACTTGTGCAGCGCATTGCCGCCAACCACTAACGGCCATCGCGATCGCACTTGGTCCTGATATCGCTTCTGATGCTTTACCCCATCGCTCATTCCCACCAATTCTGTGTCGATCTTCAATTCGGTTACTTCAGAAAAAACTGCCGACACCAAATGCGTTTCCGCCTCCTCAGCAAAGCTAGTGACCGAAATACTCCCCCCAGCCGTCTGCTTCACCTCAGGCATGGCTGCGCTTGGAAAAGTCTGCCACATCACAGCGTCGTAGCAGTGAGATTTATCTAGAATGCGAATCAGCGATTCTGTAGCCCCGGAAGTATTCTTGGAAAATTCGAGACTAGCCACACAGCGAAAAACTTGTTTGCGATACGCATCGATTGCACCACAGAGACATAAGCTTGCTGGGACCGATGATGCGGCGTCTCCCGAAGAAGGGGTTGCTGGTGCTAGAACTGCCTTGCCTAAACCATTCTCAATAGCCCGGCGTGCTAACGAGTGGACAAGAACTTCCAAAGTGTCCACAGCAACCACGGGAACCCGCAAGGCAAAACCAAATGCCTTGGCTGTCGACACCCCAACTCGCAACCCAGTAAAAGAACCAGGTCCATGGGCAAGCGAAACCATTTCCAATTGCCGAGCCCGCAACTTTTGCCCACCAAGCAAACCATCAATCGCCGGCATTAGATTCCTTGCCGACCCCGACTCGGTTGCCAACGAGACCCGTTCAACCAGTTCCCCACCCTGGAAAAGTGCCACCGAACCAGCCAGTCCAATCGTCTCCATTGCCAAATGCCACATGCGGTAGACTCTCGCAGCTTTCTTGAGAATGACTTTTTTAACGGTTAAACCGGTTAATACACTGGAAATTCCATAGAGACACCTACTGTTCCGGGGATTTTCCGCAGAGTACTCTGTGGGGACTAGCCGACTGTCCGATCATAAGCCTAGATTTTACAATATGGTTAGGGTTCTCGGGGGAGATGATTTCCCATTCCTGGAATTTATCGATCGCAACGTTTTTTGGGAGTAGCAAGCAGTGAGGCAAGCGCTGATCAGCGATGTCCATGGCAACTTAGAGGCTTTAACAGCCGTCTTGGCCGATATCGCTACGCAAAATGTGGATCAGATCGCCTGCCTCGGAGATGTGGTTGGATATGGTCCTAACCCCTGCGAATGCCTCGATTTAGTCATGAGCCGCTGCCAATTCACGATCATGGGCAATCATGATCAAGCGACTTTGTTCGACCCCGAAGGCTTCAATCAAGTTGCTCTCCGAGCCATTTACTGGACTCGTGACGCCTTGGATCGCGGTACCGGAAAAGCTTCACAGTCCAATAAACGCTGGGATTTTCTCGGAGAACTCCCCCGCTGGTATCAGAACGGCGAGTTCCTTTATGTCCACGGTTCACCGCGCGACCCCACCAATGAATACGTTTTCCCTGAAACGATTTATGACGAAAAGAGAATGGATCTGCTGTTTGATCGACTGCAGAAATACTGCTTCCAAGGGCATACCCATATGCCGGGAGTCTTCACTGCCGACGACGGTGGATTTGAATTCATTACCCCAGAAGATTGCGACCATCAGTTTCCGCTGGGACGAGATAAACTGATGTTCAACGTAGGTTCTGTAGGACAACCTCGCGACGAAAATCCTAGAAGCTGTTATGTCATTATCGATCAAGCCAAGAAACTAGTGCAGTTCCGTCGAGTCAGTTACGACTTTGAAACAACGATCAAAAAAATCTACGCGATCGAGGAACTCGATAATATGCTCGGCGATCGCCTGCGAACGGGACGGTAACATCGGTGGTTAAACGAGCGATTCTCAGCGACATCCATGGTAATCTGGAAGCCCTGACGGCCGTACTCGCCGACGCTCGACAACGCGGTTGTGAACAGATTCTCTGCCTAGGCGATATTGTGGGATATGGCCCTAATCCCTGCGAATGCGTTGATTCCGTAATGCAGTTCGACGCCTGCATCCTGGGCAATCACGATCTCGCAGCCTTATTCGATCCAGAAGGTTTCAGCAACGTCGCCGAACAAGCGATCTTTTGGACCCGCAAGCAATTGGAAGGGAGGGGTGACTCGGCGACTGAAACAAAAAAAGAAAATGTGCGAAATCGATTGGATTACCTGAGCCGACTCCCACGCATTCGCCGCGAGGGAAACCTGCTGTTTGTCCATGGCTCGATTCGTAACCCCGTCAATGAATACGTTTTCCCAGAAGACGTCTACAACCGTCGGAAAATGGAAAAGCTGTTCTCGATGGTGCAAAGAGTTTGCTTCCAAGGCCACACCCATGTGCCAGGTGTTTTTACTCTGGACGGTCAGTTCATTCGCCCCACCGATCTGTCCGATGGATTTCCAATTCGCGAAGAAAAAACCATGATCAATGTAGGATCAGTCGGACAACCCCGCGATGGCGACTGGCGAAGCTGCTACACGATCTTTGACGACTCGCAAGTTTCCTTCCATCGGGTCGAATATGACCTGGAAAAAACGATTGCTAAAATCCACGCGATTGAAGAACTCGATAACTTCCTAGGGGATCGACTCAGGGACGGCAAATAGCCAAATCCAGGCGGGAAAAAGGAAATAGTTCGCCGATTGATTGAATCCGACATACAAAACTGACAAAATAGGTCGCCTGT